>DAIMNI010000126.1:0-2076 GCA_036720245.1 Tissierellia bacterium
TCTTGGTCTGAACTAACAAGACAATTACAATACAAATCAGAATGGAATGGAAGAATTTATCATAAGATAGATAGATTCTATGCCAGTAGCCAAATATGTAATAAATGTAATTATAAAAATGAAAATATAAAAAACCTATCTATAAGGGAATGGATTTGCCCTAAATGCGGGACTTATCATAATAGGGACATAAATGCTGGTATTAATATATTAAATCAGGGTTTAAAAGATTTAGAATTAGCAATATAAATACAAAAATGTAGGGTGGGGGCCATCCGAATTAACGCCTGTTAAGATAGTAGGTTACGAGGTCAATGAAGCAGGAAATTCTAGTGGTGATGCTAGAAGCCCGTCACTTCAGTGATGGGAGGTTCACTGAAAAAAATGTAAATATAATGAGGGGTATTCAAGAGGAAAACAAATTGCTCGAAAAAATATATAAAGGTAGTATTTTAGATTTATCGGCATTTCATGATAGTACTTTCGATGTTGTCCTAAACCTAGGCTCATTCTATCATTTGCTTGATGCTCATGAGAGAAAGCAATCTATTGTTGAAAGCTTAAGAGTATTAAAACCAAATGGCATATATGCTTTATCATACATAAACAGATATGCCAATATCATTAAATATAGGGATTCCTGTGTAAAGGATTTTAAATTACTTGATGATTATCTTGAAAAAGGCTTTCATTCAAAAAATAGCATTTTCTATGCTTCTAATCCAGAAGAGGTTGAATCAGCTTTTAAAGAACAAAATGTAGATATGATTTATAATATTGCAACTGATGGACTAAAATTCATAATTCGAGATACTGTGAATAGTTTAAGCGACATAGACTTTGATAAATGGATGGACATGCATTATAAAACCTGTGAAGATAAAAGTATAATTGGGGTAAGTGAGCATGGATTATTTATTGGGAGAAAGATGGAGTAATTATGGTGTTAAGTATAAATAAAGTTCCCTTTTTGGTTATTCCCTATATTTTTGATTTGCCTAATGAAACAAGTACCATTGATGTCTTAAAAGACACCATTGGTGCTATTTTTATATAAGAAACAATATAAACTGCTATTATATACTTGAGGTGATAAAAATGGTGAAAAGACACTCCACTTGGAAAAATATTTTATATTTAATTAAAAACATTTGGAAATGGGATAAATCATTATTCTTATTATCCCTAATACAAATTCCAGCAATAGTAATCATCCCTTTGCTGGGAATATATTTACCAAAAGTATTAATAGATTCAATTGTAGCAGAGGTATCTATTTCTCAATTAATGATAAACATTGGTATACCTATTTTAGGGATAGTCATATTAAAGATTATATTAGAGGCTTCATCATCAGGTACAATTGCCAAAAAAATTTATCATAGAATGAAATATGTAAGACTACTTATGTATAAGCAAATGGATACGGATTTTGAAAATATAGATGGACCAGAAGGGCAAGAAAAAGTTATGAAGGCAAATATGGCCACAAAACAAAATTCTGCTGCTACTGAGGCTATAGTAGCTACTAGTATAGAATTTTTCTCTAATATTCTAGGTTTTATATTATATGCTGGTATGATATTTACAATTCATCCTATGATATTAGGTTTTATTGTTCTATCCTCTCTTATAAATTATTTTGTGGGAAGACATGTAAATAATTATGAATACAAGAACAAAGATAATTTATCCCCTATAGAGAGGAAACTTAGATATATAAGAAATAAAACAGGAGATTTTAAATCTGCAAAGGATATGAGGCTTTATAATATGTCCCCTTGGTTTCAAGGAATGTATGCTAAGCTTTTAAATGAAAGAATATATTTACAAAAGAAAAATGTATTTCGCAGATATTTTGCCAATATTGTAGATGGACTATTAATACTTTTTAGAGACGGTATAACCTATGGCTTTCTTATTTATTCAGTTCTATATAAGAATATGCCTATAGGGAATTTTGTACTATATTTTGGGGCAGTAGCTGGATTTTCCACATGGTTATCGGGAATTGTGAAAAACTTAAATGAATTAAACTCTATTAGTTTGGAAACCAATGATTTGAGAGAATTCCTT
>DAIMNI010000127.1:0-2045 GCA_036720245.1 Tissierellia bacterium
CAGGAAGGATATGATATTTACTATTCCGGTTGGTATGCAGATACTCTTGACCCATCTGCTTTTATAAAACCTTTGTTTATGCCAGGAAATCAAACTAATTTAAGTGCCTATGAAAACCCAAAGATAGTAGAATTAGTAGAAAGTGCAACTCAAATGGCAAATCCTAAGAAAAGAGAAGAATTATATATGGAAATTCAAAAAATATTATTTGAAGATGCACCTAATATCCCACTATTCCATCCTCAAAATGCAATATGCACTAAGGACGGTGTAAATAATACCATTCTATCCTCCTTGGCCATGATTAAATACGATAATATTGTTAAAATTTAAGACAGTGGAAACACTGTCTTATTTTGTTATTTCTCTAGTAGATCCAACGCTTGTTTAGTACTTTCCATCAAATCTATATAATCATCTTTTATTTAATAATATTTAAAATTTTTTCCTGAACAGTCTCTACATCTGGCACATAACTTTTAATTAATTTACAATTCCCCTGAATACTATATTCGCCTAGGGTAGCTGGTATAAAAATACTCTCTCCCCTTTTAAAATCCACTTTTCCCTTATTATAATAAATTCTACCTTCTCCCTCTACTGCTGTAAATATATAGAATCTGTCATTATCACTTTCCTCTACCATGCTTAGAAATATATTATATATTTCTAAGGAAAAATGTTCACTTAAGCAATAATAGGTTTTACTATAGCCATCCTTTTCTACTAATAAGCCTTCCCTTTTCCTTCCTTCACTATCAAATCTAATAACATCTAAGGCCTTTTTCACGTGAGTTTCCCTACCTCGCCCATAATCATATACCCTATAAGTAGTATCACTATTTTGTTGAATCTCAGCTACAATTACACCTGGTCCCATAGTGTGAATAAGTCCACTTTTTAAATAATAGACATCACCTTTTTTTACATTAATCTTGTTCATATAATTTTCCACAGTACCATCTTCTATAGATTTTTGAAACTCTTCCTTGCTACATCCATTAGTTCCCAATACTATATATGCATCCTCATTGGCTTCTACTATATACCAAGCCTCAGTCTTTCCCAATTCGCCATTTTCATATTTAGCTGCATATTTATCATTAGGATGAACCTGTACTGAGAGTTTTTCATTGGGGCTTAAAAATTTAATCAATAATGGAAACTTTCTTCCCACCAGTTCTTTTCCCAATAAGCCTTCTCCTTTTTCCTCTATTAGTTTGTCCAATCTCATACCTTTATACTTCCCATTGGTCACAATACTAACCCCGTTTTCATGACAGGCTACATCCCAGCTCTCTCCTATATCTCCTTGGGGAACATTGTCTCTAATAGTAGATAAGGCTTGGCCCCCCCATACCTTTTCAAAATATATATTTTCAAACTTTAATGGATACATAAATTCCCTCCTAAATTCACATTATTTGTATGCCTTGTTTTTTAAGTATTTGAAGTATATCCTCATCAGGCTTTTCTTCAGTAATTATTGTATCTATATCCCCCATATCTGCAAATCTAAAAATTCCATCATAGAAAAATTTCTTATTTTCCATTACTAAAAAAACCTCTTTCCCTATATTCATTATTGCTTTTTTAGTATTGCCATCTTCCATATTAAAGGTGCTAATTTTTTTATCCCTAATATCTACACCGCAACTTCCAATGAAAACTTTCTGAGCTCTAAACTTCCTAATAGATTCTATAGTGGAAGAACCTGTGAATCCACCAGCATCCCTATCATATATACCTTCTGGCATAATTAAATTTATATTTGTATTCTGGCCCTTGGAAAGGATATAAATCACATTTATACAATTGGATATTACAGTTATATTTAATCTAGACTGACTTAAAATTTTAGCTACAAGTATATTAATAGAGGATATGTCCAAGTAAATTGTATCTCCATCTTTAAGTAAACCCATTACTTTTCCGGCTATAATTTTTTTCTCCTCAATATTTTCCTTTAGCCTTTCCTCTACTCTTGTAAATCTAGGTATTTGGTTTCTTAAAATAGCCCCACCATAGGCTCTATCTATAAAACC
>DAIMNI010000049.1:0-17251 GCA_036720245.1 Tissierellia bacterium
TAATTATCAATATTCCAAAATATATTGACAAATCAGAAATCTCCCTGTAATATAATATTACAAGGGGTTTTTTTGTATAGAATATGAAATTGTAGAAAAATTAAAGTGAGTAAGAAAAGAATCAGATATAAGTAAAAAGCTATGATAATTAGAAATTTATACCTAATTATGGTAGAATATCTGTATATCATATATAAATGCTAGAAATAATATAAACTTTATAAATGAAATATAGGTATTTTTATGGGAAAAAAATATTAAGGAGGGCCTATGGGGATTTACTGTAGCATCAAAGATTTAGAAAAGGTATGGAATATAAATGTCCAATATCCAGTAATTACTACCTTAGAAGCAGATTCAATAATAAATCAATTTAAAAACCTTAATTATTTACAATTAGGGGAAATGTTATCCCTAGCCCTTTTAAAATATGAAAAAACAAATAGGGAAAATAAAGTAATAAGGGAATTGGATAAGATATTTCACAATCTTAATTCAAAAAAAGTGGTTGTAGATAATATAGATATACTTTTTAATCCAGAATACAATATAGATATTTTAGGGTATTTTATTAAAATTGCAAGAAATAAGAAAATAATAATCATATGGCCTGGAGAATATATCTCAGGTAGCCTAGTTTATGCCTCTCCAGAACATAGAGATTATAAAAAATATTTAATTAAATATTATGATGTAATCTTTGTAAAATAAGGGGGAGAAACCATGAAATATTCAGAATTAATTAATTTTAATCCTATTGAAACTGTAATAGAATTAAAAAAAGCAGACAATAAGGATAATGCTAGGGAACTAGTTAAGACCTATGTAATGAGTGATGAAATGGCGGACAAGCTAGGCTATGGTCTTATTAGCCAATTGCAATTAGATGAGGTAGTAGATAATAAAGGGGTTTTAATAGTTGGAAACTATGGTACTGGGAAAAGTCATTTAATGTCTGTGGTATCAGCTGTAGCAAATAATGAAGACCTACTTCAGGATTTAAAAAATGAAAGATTTCAAGAACATATGGAGCCTTTAGCAGGGAAATTTGAGGTTCTAAGAATTGAACTAGGAGCAGTAGACAGTAGCTTAAGAAATATTATAATGAGAGAAATTGAAGAAGATTTGGCTAAAAGAGGTATTAATTATAAATTCCCAGATAGTTCTACGCAAACAAATAATAAAAAGGCCCTAGAAGAAATGATGGCTGACTTTGAATCTAAATATCCAGATAAGGGATATTTAATTGTAATAGATGAATTATTAGATTATTTAAGAATGCGTAAAGAACAAGAGGTAATGGGAGATTTAATGTTTTTAAAGGAAATTGGAGAATTTATAAAAAATTCTCGATTTAGATTAATATGTGGAGTTCAGGAACAATTATTTGATAATCCTAGTTTTTCTTTTGTGGCAGATACTTTAAGTAGAGTAAAAGATAGATTTGAACAAGTAATAATTAAAAAAGACGATACAGCCTATGTAGTATCAGAAAGAGTACTAAATAAAACGCCAGAACAAAAAGATAAGATTCGCGAACATTTACTTCCATTCTGCCCATTATACACAGAAATGTCAGAAAGGATAGAAGATTATGTAGAACTATACCCAATACATCCTGCATATATAGATGTATTTAATAAGGTAAAGATAGCAGAAAATAGACATGTATTAAAAACTATATCTACTACAATAAATAATATATTAGATAAAGATGTGCCAGAAAATGCACCTGGAATAATTTCTTTTGATTCCTATTGGTCTTTTATTAAAGACAATTATGCAAGGAGGTCTGAACACGATATAAGAGAAGTTCTAGATAAATCTGCAATCTTAGAAGAAAAGATTGCCAAGACTTTTCCTAAACCACAATATAAAGAAATGGCATTGCAAATTATCTATGCCCTAAGTGTCTATAGATTAGCCACTGGTGGTATAGATGTGAGAATAGGTTTAACAGCAGAAAATCTTAAAGATGATCTATGTCTATATATAGAAAATATGCCAGAAAGGGATTCAGATTTTCTATTATCCATAGTTAATGTAGTTCTAAGGGATATAATGACTTTAGTAAGTGGACAATTTATTGAGTATAACAAAGATAATGAACAATATTTCTTAGATCTAAGAAAAGATATTGATTATGATGCAAAAATTGAAGATAAGGCTAATTTTATGAAAGACGAAAGTTTAAATAAATATTACTTTGGCCTAGTATATGATCAATTAGATTGGAATGAAGATAAGCTAGTACCAAATTATGAAATATATGAATATCAATTAAATTGGGATAGTCATAATGTATTTAGAAGAGGATACTTATTTTTAGGCATACCAAATGATAGATCTACTGCACAACCTCCAAGGGATTATTATATCTATATATTGCCACCCTTTGGAAATATAGAATATGATGATGAGAAAAAAGTAGATGAGGTATTTTTTAAGCTAAAACCAGATGAAGAATTTTATAATAATATGAAATTATATGCTGCTGTAAAAGATTTACAAAGCCATTCCTCAGATAATAGTACTAAAGACATATATAGGAAAAAGGCTGAAAAATATGAGGGAAAATTAAAACAATGGCTAAATGATAACAAAAATACTTCCTACAATGTTATTTTCAAAGGAATAGAAGAACAATTAATTCAACTAACTCAAGGTAAAACTAGGGATTCTAATTATAAAGATACTATAGATATAGCAGCCAGTATTTGTTTAGAAGAACATTTTACTACCCTATATCCAGGGTTTCCAGTTTTCAATACAAGAGTAACAAAGAATAATAATGCTGAAATAGTAAGTAGAGCTATAAAATATTTTGCAGGACAAAAAACTAGTGATAGTGAGGCTTTTATAGCTTGCTTTGGATTAATAGATAATGGGAAAATTAGTGTGGAAAATTCTAAATATGCCATGTATTTAGTAAAGGAAATGAAGAAATTGCCTAAACAAGGTGTACTAAATAGAGGTGATATATTAGAAATTAAAAGTGAGGAATTTATAGACAAAAAATTCAAAGTCAATAATGAATATTTTATAATTGTACTATTGGCATTGGTACATGGTGGTTATGCAAATCTTGCTTTAAAAGATATAAACATAACTGCTTCTAATATGGAAAAATTAATAGAAATGGGAAATTCAGATATATATGATTTTAAATATCTTACAAAACCAAAGGAAGCAGCATTAGCAGAATTAAAACGATTATTAGAAATCTTGGATTTACCTGTGGGAATGGCTGTGAATACTAGGGAATTAGAAAAAGGCTTAGATAAAAATATACTTCCAAGAACTAGTGAAATAGCTATGCAAGCCATGGAATATAAAAACTATATAAATGGTGAACCAACCCTATGGGGAGAATTGCTTTTCCCAGAACATATAAAAAACCTTTATGAACCAAAAATTAGTTTTGTGCTAAATGAGTTTTCAAATTTTAAAAATAGATATAATACAGTGGCAAAATTATATAATTTAAATCTTACTATGAAAGATTTAGATTATATAGAAGAAGGCCTTAAATATATGGATATTATTAAAGAATACAAGAAATTTAAAGAAGAATTAGAACACTTGGTAAACTATATAATAAATATAGAAAGTTCCCATATACCAGATTTCATGATTAAAGATATAAATAAGGCTAAGGAAGAATTTTTTATAGTAAGGGATGAAATAAGAGAAGATCTAGATGGGGAAACTGCCAGTAAACAAATTACTAATCTACTAAATCCCATTAAAAGACAATATATAGAATATTATTTTGACAAACACACTAAAGCCAGACTTGGTGCCAATGAATCTAGAAGAAAAGGGGAAATAATGAATTCTAACACCCTTTCCAATTTAAAAAAATTGACAGAAGTAAAGGGTATATTCCCAAAAAATAAATTAGTACATTATGAAAAAGATTTGGCAAAACTTCAAACTTGTTTTGAATTAAACACTAAGGATTTAGAAATAAATCATATATGCAATAGATGTAAATTCACATTATTAGAAAACAATCCTACAGTAGCTGGGCAATTGGATTTAATTGAGGATGGCTTAGAGAAACTAATGGAGAATTGGACGAACTTATTATTATCAACTTTAGACGATCCATTGATTATGGAAAATAAATCCCTATTAAATAAAGGACAACAGAAATTAATTGATAAATTCTTAAAAGAACGTGAATTGCCAGATACAGTAGATACATTTTTTGTAAATACATTTAATACTTTATTTGAGGGTTTAGACAAGGTAGATATTGATGTATGGGAAATAATGGAGATTGTTCAAAATCTAGGACCTAGCACTGTGAAAGATTTAAAAGCTAAATTAAATACTTTTATAGATAAACAAGTAGAAGGTAAGGATTTAGACAAAGTTAGAATAATCATCAAATCTGATTCAAATAAAAAGACAGATCTTTTAATAGCAGAATCAGAAGAAAGTGAAGGGGGAAATATATAATGGAATTTACAAAAGAAGACTTAGACAAAGCAAGACATATAGAAGGCTTTCCCATAGGAGAGGATAAGGATATTATAGCTTTATCCAATCCTCCCTACTATACTGCTTGTCCTAATCCTTTTATAGAAGATTTTATAGAAAAATATGGGACAGCCTATGATGAAAAAACAGATAATTATAAAAGAGAACCTTTTGCAGCAGATGTAAGTGAAGGGAAAAATGATCCTATTTATAATGCCCATTCTTATCATACCAAAGTACCACATAAGGCCATAATGCGGTATATACTTCACTATACAGAGCCAGGAGATATAGTTTTTGATGGATTTTGTGGTACAGGAATGACAGGAGTTGCCGCCCAAATGTGTGGCAATCCTGATGCTGACCCAGAATTTAAGTTCAAAATTGAAAGTGAAATGCCAAATATAAAATGGGGAACTAGAAAAGCCATATTAAATGATTTATCCTCAGCAGCTACATTTATAGCCTATAATTATAATACACCAGTAGACGTAGTAGAATTTGAAAAAGAAGCCAATAGAATACTAGATGAATGTGAAAAAGAATTAGGCTGGATGTATGAAACAAATCATATAGATGAAAATGGAGAACAAGTGCATGATATAGTAGGACCAGTTAAGGGAAAGATTAATTATACTGTATGGTCAGATGTTTTTATATGTCCAAATTGTGGTATAGAATTAGTTTTTTGGGATGTGGCAGTAGATGAAGAAAATAAAAAGGTGAAAAAGGTTTTTGAATGTAATAATTGTGGAATAGAACTAAAGAAAACTGATTGTGAAAGAGCTATAGAATTAATTTATGATGATGGATTAGGAGAAACCATAAGTATGGCAAAACAAGTACCTGTACTTATAAATTATATAGTGGGAAAGAAAAGATTTGAAAAGAAACCTGATAAAAATGATCTGGATCTAATTAAGAAGATTAATAATATGAAAATTCCTTATTGGTATCCAACGGATAGAATGATAGAGGGTAGTGAATCTAGAAGAAATGATAAGTTTGGAATAACTCATGTACATCATTTTTATACTAGGAGGAATTTGTTTATTCTTGCTTATATTTATAATAGGTTTGAAAAAGACCCAAAATTAACTTTTTATTTTACATCAATTATTCAAAGGGCATCAAAGTTATTTAGATGGAGTAAGAATCAAGCTGGGCCTTTATCTGGAACCTTATATATTGCATCAAATGTTTATGAAACATCTATATTTTCATTATTAGATAATAAGTCTAATATTTATAATGCGTGGAAAATTAATAGTAGTGGAGAAGTAATGTTAAATACAGCATCACTTTCAAGTATGCTTAACGTTTATGATAATTCAATCGATTATGTATTTACCGATCCCCCATTTGGAGCTAATTTAAATTATTCAGAACTGAACTTCCTGTGGGAATCATGGCTTAAAGTGAAAACTAATAATAAACCCGAAGCAATAATAAATAAATCCCAAAACAAAAGATTAGTAGAATACCAAGATTTAATGACCGCATGTTTCGAAGAATACTATAGAGTGTTAAAACCTAATCATTGGATGACTGTAGAATTCCACAATTCTCAAAATTCTGTGTGGAATGCAATACATGAATCTTTGATTAGGGCAGGTTTTATAGTTGCAGATGTAAGGACTTTAGATAAAAAACAAGGTAGTTTTAAGCAAGTTACCACCACTTCAGCAGTAAAACAAGATCTAGTAATTTCCGCCTACAAACCAAAGGAAAGCTTTAAAAGAGAATTCCTAAAAAAAGCTGGTACTGAAGAAACTGCTTGGGATTTTGTTAGGGAACATTTGGACAAGCTACCTGTAGTAGTTGAGAAAAATGGTATGATAGAAAAAGTCAAGGAGAGAGAAGCTTATTTATTATTTGACAGAATGGTAGCATATCATATAATGAATGGCATAGCTGTGCCAATAGATGCAGGGGATTTTTATAAAGGCTTAGATGAAAGATTTTTAAAACGAGATGGTATGTATTTCTTACACGATCAAATCAATGAATATGATAATGCAAGAATAGTATCAGAACTAGAACCTATTCAATTTGATATGTTTGTAAATGATGAAAAATCCTCCATAGCATGGCTATATCATCAATTGGAAGAGCCTCAAATCTATGCAGAAATTCAGCCTAAATTTATGAAAGAGATTAATGTGGCTAAACATGAAAAGATGCCAGAACTAGGGGAACTTCTAGAGGAAAATTTCTTACAAGATGAAGAAGAAAAATGGTATATACCAGATCCTTCAAAAGTAGGGGATATTATTAAATTAAGGGAAAAAAGATTATTAAAAGAATTTGAAGAATATTTAGTAGGCAAAGGAAAACTTAAACAATTTAGAACAGAAGCCATTAGAGTTGGTTTCGCAAAACTATGGAAGGATAAGGATTATGAAAATATTGTAAAGGTAGGAAATAGGCTTCCAGAATCTATTATTCAAGAAGATGACAAGCTACTTATGTATTATGATATAGCTCTAAGTAGATTGGAGTGATAGTATGTTTTCTATTGGGGATTTTGCTTATGATTTGATTAGAAATGAAAAGATTGAAATACTTGAAAAAAATGAAATTTGGGGCTATACATCCTATAGAGTATACAATCCTTTTAGTAAAGAAATATACAAGCTAAATTCAGAGCAAATAGGAAAAGATTTGCTTAAATTAAATTATGATGAAAACTATATAAAATATATGGTAAGTCTTGAGAAAGTTAAAAATGAAAGATCCCAGGGGGTTTTATCCACTTTTAGTAGCGAGATTATTCCACTTCCCCATCAATTATATGTATTGGAAAGAGTATTGTCTGATAACAATATTAGATATATTTTAGCGGATGAAGTTGGACTAGGAAAAACCATTGAGGCAGGTATGATTATTAAGGAACTAAAAATGCGAGGTCTTATTAAGAGAATTTTAATAGTTTGTCCTAGTGGCCTAGTTACACAATGGGAACAGGAAATGGATGAAAAGTTTGGGGAAAAATTTCATATTATATTTCCTTCTGATTATAATACCATAAGAAAATTAACTGGAAATGAGGATATATATGGACAATTTCAGCAGGTAATAAGCCCTATGGATTCAATTAAACCATTGGAATCTAGGGCTGGCTGGAGCCAAGAAAAAGTAGATGAATACAATAAGGAAAGGATTTATTCCATAGTAAATGCTGGCTGGGATTTAGTTATAATTGATGAAGCCCATAGGGTGGCTGGTAGTACAGGGGAGGTTGCTAGGTATAAATTAGGTAAACTACTAGCAGGTTCCTCTCCTTATTTACTATTACTTACTGCTACTCCTCATTCTGGTAAGACGGAGCCATTTCTAAGACTAATTAGATTATTAGATAAGGAGGCCTTTCCCAATTATAAATCTATAGTTAAGGAACAGGTAGCTCCTTTTGTCATAAGAAATAGGAAAAGGGAAGTCATTGATAATGAAGGAAATAGATTATTTAAAAATAGATATACAAAAATAGTGGAAATTCACTGGGATGAAAAACATTCTTTACAAAAAAGATTATATGAAGAGGTTACGGATTATGTTAGAACTGGATACAATAAAGCTTACAAGGAGAAAAAGTTCTATATTGGCTTCTTAATGGTTTTAATGCAAAGATTAGTCACTAGTAGTACAACTGCCCTTATTGATAGTATAGAAAGGCGAATAGATATACTAAAATCCCAAAAAGCTAGCCTTAGTTCTTTAACTTTTGAAGATCTAATAGAAGTTGATTTAGAAGACAAACTAGAAGAAGGTTTAGAAACTATGTCCTTAGATATAGAAGAGGAAATTACTGAATTAAATAATATACTAAATTTGGCCAAGCAGGCCAGTTATCAATATCAAGATGCTAAAATAGAGGAATTATTAAATATACTGGATAGTATAAGATATGAACAAACACAGTCTAAGATAATTATTTTTACCGAATTTGTAGTTACACAAAAATATCTAGAGGAATTTTTAATATCTAAGGGATATAGAGTATCTTTAATAAATGGTAGTATGGATATTGAAATGAGGAACTTACAATTAAAGAGATTTAAAGATAGTTCAGATATATTAATATCTACTGATGCAGGTGGTGAAGGCCTAAACTTACAATTTGCCAATGTGCTTATTAATTATGATTTGCCCTGGAATCCTATGAAAATCGAACAAAGAATAGGAAGAGTAGATCGTATAGGGCAAAAGCAAGATGTATATGTTTATAATTTTATTATAGCCGAAACTATTGAAAATAGAGTGAGGACAGTATTGGAGGAAAAATTAGATATAATATTATCTGAAACAGGTATAGATAAATTGGGAGATGTATTAGATAATGAAATGGCTGATATAGATTTTACAGATGTCTATATAAAATCTATTAGAAATCCAGATGATATAGAATATAATATTTCTACATTGGAGGAAGATGTAAAAAGGGAAATAATTAAAGCAAATGAATATACTGAATTATTAAATGAAGAAAAAGAACTAAAAACTATTGAAAATATTCATGGATTTCAATTAGAGAAAACTTTATTTACAATGTGTAATTCTTATAGTTTGTGGAAGGAAGGCAAATTTTTCAAAGGAGAAACTTTAAGTATAGATGATGGGGAAATAGTAAAACATTTAGAACAGGAAAACTATTGGTGTCCACAGCAGGAAATCCCTAAAATATTAATTAAGGATTTTCCTAATGAAAAGGGATATTTTATACTTTGGGAACTATCCATAAATGAAGATTTGCATAGTAGTAGAATATTGCCTCTATTTATTAATGAAGATATGAAACTTAGACCCTTTGCAGGTGAAAGAATATGGGATAAGCTTTTAGAAGAGGATACAATAATTACAGTTATGGATAATATATATCTTGAAAAGAATATATATTATGAATTATTTCAAATATCTCAAGAATTTTCTTATGATGATTTTCTTCAATTAAAAGAAGAATATGAAGGAAAGCATGAGGAAAAGCTTAGAAAATATTCTTATGCACTAAAACTTAGAACTGATGCAGCAAAGAGGATTGGTATAGAAAATATAAGAAAATCTAGATTGAATGAATTAGAAAATGAAAAAGAAAAAATAGCACTAGAATTTGAAAGAAACAAAATTATATCTCCAGTATTTAAGCCCGTTTTTGTTTCTAGATTGGAGTGATAATACTTGTTTTATAATTATTTAAATGAAATTTGTGGTATTGACATTTATGAAAGAATCATAATATTAGACTTTAAAAAAATAATAGAAGAAGAATATTTATCTAGAATTAATGGAGATTTTGGATATGAAATAATTTTATATGAAGATGTGGAAGAGTTTAGATATTTATATGAAAGTAAAATTAAAAAGAATCAGGATAGATATTTAGTGATTATGAGGGAAGATTTGTATTTGCCTTATGATATTAGATGTGAATTTCATTTGGCAAATATTAATTATAGTGAATTGTTTCCCAAATTAAATACCTATGCTTTGGAAAATTCTCATATATTGGATTTATAGTGCGACAAATTTAGAGTCTGAAACTAAAAAGTTTTTACAAAAAGATATATTTAATAGGGAAAATATTCAGGAGTATAGAGAATATTTAACCCAAGAAATAGATGATTTATTGGAGAAAAATGATTATAAAGCTTGGATGAGCATTGCATTTATATATTCCAAATTAGAATATATAAAATATAGATGTGATCTTAAGGACGATACCGAGTATTTAGAAAATATGCTTCAAAATAGATTTAAGAAATTTATATTTAATAATTATTCTAAACTATCAGGTCATTCTGCTTATAATGGACCAGTTCTTTTAAATAAAGGATTAGACTATATATTTATGAATTCTAAAAAACCAGCTCTAATAGTTATGGATGGTATGTCTATTGTGGATTGGTTAATAATATCTGAGACTTTAAAGGGGGTTTCTTATAAATATAATTCTACTTATGCCATTATACCAACAATTACCCCTATATCTAGACAAAGTCTTTTATCTGGGAAACTACCCATAGAATTTGAAAGGCCATTTAGTCTAGTTTATGAAAAAAATATGTTTATTCAGAAATGCAGGGAAAATGGATATAAAGAGGCAGAGATAAAATATAATAGAGGATATGATTTTGAGATTGATTATATGGATAAATGTATTTGTGTCATTATAAATGATATAGATGATTTGGTTCATAGTCAAAAGCAGGGAAATGTGGGCATGTATAATGATGTAAAATTATTGGCTTCTAGTGGCAAAATAAATGAATTGATTAAAAAGTTATATAAACATAATTTTGATATATATATTACATCAGATCATGGGCATAAAGAAACTAAAGCCATAGGTAGCCCTAGGGGTACAGGAGTCGAGTTAGAAACTAAGTCTAAAAGGACTTTGATCTTAAAAGATTTTGCAGATTATAAAAAAATAGTGGATGAATTTAATATGATTGAATATCCTGGATATTTTTTACCTAGAGATTTCAAATATTTATTATGCGATTATGATAAATCCTTTGGGATTAGAGGAAGCACAGCCTTATCTCATGGAGGCATCAACATAGAAGAAGTCATAGTTCCATTTATTAAAATAGAAGGAGTAGATTATGAGTAAAATAATTGGTATGTCTAGAAATATTAAATTAGAATGGCTAAATAAAGCAGCAAATTTATACATTATGGACAAAAGTGAGGATGAAATTAAAGAAGAATTAAATGAATACCTATCCTTTGAGATTAAAAGTCCAACAAATCTAAGAAAAACTAGGGAAATACTTATGAATATATGGGCAAGGGATGAAGATAATTTTATACAATCTAAAGAAATTGCAGTTAAACTATATCAGGCCGATGAAAAAGAAAATCAATTATTAGCTCATTGGTGTTTAATGCTTTTAGCCTATCCTGTTTTTGCCGATATTTGTAGTACTATAGGGAAAATGGATAGAAAAATGTTTGATATAAGCAATAAAGAAATAAGAAACAAAATGTTTGATCTTTGGGGAGAAAGAAGCACCTTATATCATTCTATTGATAAAAATATTAGAACCTTAAAGGATATTGGTGTACTATATTCTTTGCCTAAATATCAATATGGTATTAACAAGTATGGTATAAAGAATAAAGATGGTCTAATTCTTATAACTAACACCTTATTAATCCTAAAAGATAAGCTATATTTATCCACAGGAGAATTAAATAACAGCCCAGAATTTTTTCCTTTCGAATATAGTGTGAGTATGAATATTTTAGGTGAAAGTGGTATATTTTCTATTGATCAATTTGGTGGGGAATTGGTAGTTGGAAGGTGAAATTTAGGTACCCGGTACAACCCGAATTTTGTCGAATGCAATGTAATTAAATAAAAAAACTAGGAGGTGAAAAAATGTCAAATTTCCAATACGAAATCACAAAACATATAGATATAATCTCAGAATCACCAAAAGGTTGGACAAAAGAATTAAACCTAATTAGCTGGAATAACAGGGAACCAAAATATGACCTAAGAGATTGGGCACCAGAACATGAAAAAATGGGGAAGGGGATTACACTTAATAAAGAAGAATTAGAGAAGTTAAGGGATATATTGAATGATATGGATTTATAAAAAAGAAATTTATGTTTAATAAAATTTGGGGGGATGACAATGTATAGAATTAATAAAATAGATTATTTCATAGGGGTTTTTTTATCTACCATTATAAACTCATCAAAAGGGGTTCCTGCACTATTTGACGAAACTGAAAATAGTAAACGTGTAGAATTTTCGACAGATACAGGTGATTTTAATGTGTATATAAAATATACCACTAGAATTAGAAAATCTAAGGTAAATATAAATGGTAAAAAGAAAAAGAAAATGTTATGTAATATTTCTTTTTCAGATAGGGATTATGAAATTTTAAAAGACTCTTTTATAAGGGAAGATAAGGAAAATTTAATATGTCTTGTTTGTACGAATGATAAATTAAATGAAACCTATATGGCAGTACTAACCTATGAAAATGCCATGAAATGCTTAGCACATAAAACAAGTAGTGGGAATAGGAGAATAACTATAACAAGAACTGGGGCAGAACATGATTTTAGTTGTTATGGTGTAAACTTTAGGGAAGAAGATTATATAAAATGTCCTGTGGATTGTACTAAATTTTTAGGTTTAAAAGATGATGATAAAGAATATACAACTATGGAAGCATGATGTATTCATGTGATGGCAAGGGGACGTTTTGTTTGCCATCAATATAAGTACTCGGTACCAACTAAATTTTGTCGAATACAGTAGATATAGTAGGAAGAATATTACTTGGCTAATTTAATAAAAAAATGGGGGATGATAATTCAAATTGAAGAACCGGAAAATCTATATTATGAACATTTTTATCAGTTAATGGGACAAACTCTATTACTATGTTAAATAAATCTAGGAGGTTGAGGTAATGAAAAAGGAATTAAGAGGTTTTATTGTTGGTATGCTGGTGATTGTAATGCTAATGGGTACGGTTGCATTTGCGGGGGGTGTAAAACAAAAAATAGATGTAATATTTAATGCAGTCAATCTAGAAGTAAATGGGAAACCAGTTAAAGCTGATAGCATTCTATATAATGGGACAACCTATGTACCAATTAGGGCAGTTTCAGAGATTCTAGATAAAGAAGTAGGATGGGATGAGAAGACAAACACTGCTAGCATTAATGATAAAAGGAATGAGACCCCTGCCAAAGATATTGCTGGAAAATATGAGTATGTCTCTAAGGATGAAAATGGAAAAGTACTTTATAGTTTTAAAATTAACAAAATTACTACTATGAATGAACGGAACCAATTTTCAGATAAAAATCCTGCACAGGTTCTTTTAATAGATTATACCTATAAAAATATAGCTAATCCTGAAGAAGTATATTTAAGCGAGATACATTTCAAAGTAATAGATTCTAAGGGGAAAATTGGTTATACCTATCCTAATTCACCAACAAATTACCCACAGCATATTCCGATAGGGGCATCTTGTGATGCACAAATGATATTTGGTACAGATAATTTAAGCGAAAAAATTACACTTAATTTTTATGAAAATATGTTTGGAAATATGACCACATCATTTGAAATTCCAGTTGAATAGAATGAAGATTAATTTATATATGCAAAATATAAAAATTGGGCAATAAGGAAAAGGATAATAAAATGTTTATTAGAATTTGATTAAAGAGGGGCCTGTCATATGTCTGGCCAGAATACAATTTTGATGACCTTATTATAGATAGGCTCATTAAAATTTTAGATATTATAGAAGGAGCAATGGGCAAGAAGGTTCAAGTTAGGGCTTTTCAAGAAATTGCAAGTTCTTTTGGAAACATAATGAAATCTGAAAAGACAGGCCATATTAGAAGGCTAGGGTGGAGATTTATTCGTATTAGAGGTAGTGAATTTTATAAGGAACCAGAAGGGATTATGGAATGGGCTTTTAATGAATTAGATAATTATGATATTAGACCTATGTTTGACTTTAGAAAAGGGAAAACGGCTGGGGGGAAGTGATAGATTATGCTTTCAGTTGGAATGAAACTTTATGATGCAAGGGGCAATGAGGCAATAGTGAATAATATAGAGGATAATAGTTTACAGGTTACTGTTATTAGAAGAGTTGAGATAAAATATAACAATGGAAAAGAAAAGGAAATACAAGAACAAAAAAAATACACGAACTGTAGTATAAATGATTTAGGGATACAGTTATTTTTCCATAAAGAGGATTTATATAAAGATGTAGAGTCTATATTAAGTGATCCATTATATGCTTTCAATAAAGAAAATATTAGAAGGCATTCAGGTGAAAAACATGCTAAAATAATGAAAAAAATAAGATCAGAGGCACCGAAAATTCTTATGTCTGCATCAGAGAAAGAAAAACTAGTTAAAGGATATAGTTCTAAGGAAGAATCTTACAGAGAGGAAATTAATTTTTATAATAATAATTATAAAAGCCAAAGATATTTTGTCAGAATAGATTTAGATACAGAGTACTATATGCCTAGATATGAAAAATACCATAAAGGACACTATTATGAAAAGTTTTATATAGGAAAAAATGTAAAACATAAGGATTTTAATTGCAATATAATTGATTGGCGTTCAGAAATTGGTTCATTGTTTTATGATAAGGAGATAATTAATATTACTAAAAATGATGTAGGAGTATTTAATTCAGAAGTAATGTTAAAACGTAGTTTTAAATTTAGCCCTTTAGAATTCCAGAACCTTTATGTAATAGGTACTGATTTATATGAAGAGGGAGCTATGGATCCATTTTTATTAGAAGTTTTAGAAGAAAATCGTTCTAATCACAAGATTGGGGATATTATTAAAAGTATACAATCAAATCAGAATAAAATTATTAGAGAAGATCCCAGAAAAAATATTATAGTACAAGGATGTGCTGGTTCGGGGAAAACCATGATACTTTTGCATAGACTATCATATTTAAAATTTAACAACTACCTACATGATGTATCAAAAGTTAAAATAATAACCCCTAATTATCTATTTGCATCTTTTATCGGGGAATTATCTAATACATTAGAATTGGAAGAAATTGAGCATATAACTATTACAGATTACTATATTCGAAGTATTAAAAAATATATTAAAGATTTTGGTATTAAACCTAGTAGGGAAAAGCATAAAAATGCAATAAAGAGTATTGCAAGAAGCTCCGATTCGGAAAAACTATCTGTAGACAGATATGAAGAATATTTTTCAGAATCCTTTGTTGAATATATAGAGGAATTTTATAATAATAAAGTAATAGAATATAAAAATAATGTAGATATTGAAAGTATATTGAAAATAACATATAGGATATATGAATCAGAAAATATTAGAGATAATCAGACAAACAATGAATTTTTTAATTATCTCTATAGGCTAAGTAGCACAGAATTATTTAGAAAGAATAAGGAATTAAAGCAAAGGCTAAATGAATGTAACAATATGATAGCTAGTATATATACCTATCTTGATTTGATGGCAGTTTATAAATATAAAATAACGGTTCTAGAAAAAATGTTAGAAAAAACGAGATTAGGATTAGATAATCTAGTATTTTCAAAACCTGATCATGACATTATCTATAATTATATAATATCAGATTTACTAGATTTATCTGTACATTTATCTAAAATTATAGAACTTTTTAAACCAGTAAACAATAGAAACAGGAATTTAATTGATGTAGGCCAAAAGGAGCTAGAAAAAATTTTTTCTGAATGCATTAATTTTATAAATAGTGGATTAATGGGTCTTTCAATTAAACATGATATAGAGGACTTTGATATACTGACTAATTATAAGAAATTTCTAAAGGAAAGTCAGGATGTCTGTAAATCCAAAATTGATATAATTAATGGGTTAAGGACTAAGCATATCAATAATCTCGAAGAAAAGATTAAACAGAAAGACTATATTTCCAATCTTATATTAAAAGAATATGAAATTAATTTACTTAAACAAAAAGGAAAACAATTGCTTTACAAAGAAGAATTTATTATTGAGATCTGGTTTCAGATATTGAGTGATTTAGATAAAAATAGTTCAAAAAGTTTACCTAAACAGGATGGCAATATAGTGAATGTCTTTATACTACTTAATTTATTATATCTTCACTATGGACCAATGATTTCAAGGGATGATTTTTTATTTATAGATGAGGGACAAGATTATTCTCTTACAGAATACAAATTAATAAATAATATAAATAATGGACAAGTTATATTTAATATTTATGGTGATATAAATCAAGCATTGAATTCTGAAAGAAAAATAGAAAATTGGAATGATCTTATATGTAATTTAGATGGGAATTATTATGAATTAAATGAGAACTACAGAAATACTGCACAAATAACAGAGCTCTGTAATAAAGAATTTGGATTTAATCTTAGACCAATAGGCTTACAAGGGCCAAAAATCGAGTATATAAATCAGTGGCAGATAGAGAGTGTAATCGACAATATTTTGTATAGGGACAGTAAAATAAGAATAGCAATTATCACGAAACATGATGAACTTTCAGTAAGCAGATTATCAAAAAAATATAGAAAATATAGGGATAACTCTATAATTATAGGTAGTGTAAAAAAGGTTAAGGGTCTTGAATTTGATACTGTATTTGTATTTCCAAAGAATATGAATAGAAATGAATTATACATATCTTATAGTAGATCCTTAAGAAAATTATATATTATAAATCAAAATTAATACTAGGGAATAAGGAATCAGTTAACAACCACAACAACCACTATAAAATTTATAAAGAGGATAAATTAACCATGAAAAAAGATGAATTACCTAAGGTATTATTTAGAAAGGCGGAAGATGTGAGGTCATATCCCAAGGGGGGTTAAAGAAGTGAAAAAGATGCTTGAAAAGACAGCATTTTTCCCAGTATACTTGCAATTTAGTTACCCAGTACCAATCAAATTTTGTTGAATGTGCTAAGTCATAGCAACGAATCAAGAAAGGGGAAATTAAAAAATGAAGTTAAAACGAGTTTTTAGTATCATGGTTATATTTTTCATGCTTTTTACATTGGTACCTTTTAAAAAGAACGAAAATATAGTATTTGCGCAAGATACTAACAAAATTACAAATGTCAGTGATATAAAGCCCTATGATGATGTAAGGGGAAAAGACTTATCAAGCTTAGATTTGAAAGATCAAAGCGAATTATTATTTACTTTGGATTTTGATACTTATACTAAGTGG
>DAIMNI010000050.1:0-8404 GCA_036720245.1 Tissierellia bacterium
TCACCAAATTCTTTTTGATGGAAAGATTCCTTTAGATGATAGAATTAAATTTGCTGAAGATAATGATTTGACTGTAGTTATAGAAACTAAAACTGCTTTAGCTTTAAGGGAATCTGTATCAAGGCTAAAAAATTATAAATAGGATTTAATAAAGTTTTAAATTAAAAGATAATTTTATGTAAAAAATTGAATATCTTAGTATAAAAGCGAGAGGAAGGATTAAATGATGGATTATCCTATTGTTTTTCTACCAGGGCTTTTTGGTTCTTTAGGTGATGATATTATAAAGGGAACTGGAGATTTTTCTTTTGGATTTGCGGAGAAAATTTATAGACCTTTTATTGAGATACTAAACTCTATGGGTTATATAGAAAATATAAATCTATTCATTTCTCATTATGATTGGAAAATATCTGTGCTAGGGGCAGTAGATAAATATTTATTTCCTAATATAGAAAAGGTTAAAGAAAAAACAAAAACGGATAAAGTAATACTTATTGGACATAGCTTAGGTGGATTATTAGGAAGGGCCTATATCAATTATTTTAATCCTTATTCTGTTGATAAATTGATTATGATAGGCACTCCAAACTTAGGGACTGTAAATGCTTATTATTTTTGGAGTGGAGGAAAAGTTCCTTATTCAAAATTAGAGGATGATATTCTTTATAATGGATTAAAGATTGGATTTATACTTTACTATTATATATTTAAAAAAATAAACTATATAGAGGCTTTAAGAAATATTTTCCCCATTGTAAAAGATTTATTACCTAGTTACAACTATGGTAATTATTTATTCTATAAAGAAAATGGAATGAGGAAAGAAATTCCCATAGAAAATATGTCTGTAAACAATAGTTTTTTAAATGGATTAGAAAAGAAATCCATGGATCCAAATAGATTGTTTATTGTAAGTGGCAAAGGAGTCTATACTAATAAGGAATTTTTAGTGAATGTAAATAAAAAAGAAAAAGTTAAATGGAAAGATGGAAAACCCACAAAAGCATATAAAACAAATTATGGCGATGGTACAGTAACCACCTTTAGCACCTTAGGATACCTAGGTGGAAACAATTTAGTACTAGAAGGAAATCATACAGATATTTTATATAATTCTAAAGATTATCTATCAACTATTTTAAAAAAGCCTTTTACCAAAGATATTAAAGAAAAGAAAGCAGAAAAGGTATATATTATTTTTGCACATAATTGTGAAAAAATAAATATTAAAACTCCACTAGTTAATGAAATATCTAGCAAGAATATAGATATTGTGGATAATAGAGTTCAAACTATTAGCTTGGGAAATAATAGTTTTTGGATTATGGTTCTAGGGGATAAAAATTTAGAAGTTGAGTTAACTGTAAATTCAAATAGGGGAACTAAGCCAAAAATCTATTATTTTAGCAATTCAAACTCTATAATCGTAAATTAAAATGCAAAAATAAAAAAATTGGGGGGAATTTACGTGGATAAATGTATATTAATTAAACCAGATCTTTCTTTTAAAAATGATATTCAATCCTTTCGTAAAGAAATGTTAGATGCTAAAAGTTCTATGGATGGAACAGGGCCATTGCAACGTATGGGTAATATTGAAGAATGGCTAGAATTTAATAAGAAGTGTGAAAATGAGGAAACTGTACCTAAAAATTGGGTTATATGTGAACAATATATTTATGTGCGTAAATTAGATAATAAAATAGTTGGCATGATTCAATTTCGCCATTATTTTAATGAATTTCTTGAAAAATATGGTGGCCATATCGGGTATTCTGTTCGACCTAACGAAAGAAGAAAAGGCTACGCTAAGATGATGCTTGCTGATTGTCTTAATATTTGTAAATCATATGGCTTTGAGAAGGTTTTGGTAACGTGCATTCAAGGAAATGAAGGTAGTAAACATACTATTTTGGCTAATGGTGGAGTATACGAAAGTACAGTTTATTGTGAACCTGATGATGTATACCTTGAAAGATATTGGATAAATATAAACGGGGGAAATAGATTTACGAAATAAATGAGAAAAAAAGATCGTGCAGGGTATCAATATTCCATTTCCGGATAAGGAAATGATATTTGGATTAAAATTATTATGCAAAAAATACACTCCTAATAATATGGGGTTCTTTGATGATACAGTAAAGAGTGTTTTAAAGATAACAAGCATTATTAGAATAGATATAGAAGATGCATCTGGCAAAAGAAGGAAATGTGATAAAGAAGGTAGAAAGATGAAATGGGACAGGATGGAATAGAATTTATTTAATAAATTTAATGTACTTCAGCAGAAAATTGTGACATATGAAATAAATAAAGCAACTCAATAAATAGTAATTTGGAAGGGAGAATTAATATGGATAGTGTATATGCAAGTTGCCCCGAATTTGAAAATAAACGATTCAATTTAAGATTTATTTCTATAGATGATTGTGATGACTTGTTAAAAGTATATTCTGATAAAAAAGCAATCCCTTTGTTTAATAGCGATAATTGTAGTGGAGATGATTTTTACTATAATACACGTGAAAGAATGAAGCAGGCTCTTGATTATTGGAAATTTGAGTATGAACGAAAAGGTTTTGTAAGATGGTCTATTATAGATAAAAAAGATAATGCTGTAATTGGAACAATAGAATTATTTCATAGGGAGTCAAAAGATTATTTTAATAATTGCGGGCTTCTTCGTTTAGATTTGAGGAGTGATTATGAAACAAAATTCAATATAATAGATATTTTAAAATTGATAATTGATAAAACTTATCAATTATTTGAATGTAATATGATAGCAACAAAGGCATTTCCTATTGGAACTGAAAGAATAAAGGCTTTAAAGGAATTAGATTTTTTACCTACTGAAAACAAGTTGATTGGTAATGATGGAACGGAATATTCATCATATTATATTAAAAAGAGATAAATTTCAATTCACCATTGGGAGTTTTGATATATCACAAGAAGAATTGGTAATATATCTACAACTGAAGCTTATTTATATAAAATGGCATATTGGGAATTAGTTAGAACAAAATGCAAGATGTGAAGACGATGATTGGAGGTACTTTATGGACATAAAATATCCAGACTATAATGATTCTATTGTGAATTTAGCTTGTTCAGTAATAAAACATTATGGAGCAGAAAACCATCATGAAACTTTAGCATTATTTGATAACTATTTAAAAAAAAGTTATAAAAATGTTGTGGTCATGTTATTAGATGGTCTAGGCGTAGATGCCTTAGAAAACCATCTTGATAAAGGAAGTTTTTTGAGAAGGCATTTTGTATCAGAAATATCTACAGTATTTCCACCCACCACAACTGCAGCAACCACTTCTATTGAAAGCGGATTGACGCCTAAGGAACATGGATGGCTTGGCTGGAGTTTATATTTTAGCGAAATAGACAAGATTGTTAATGCTTTTATTAATAAGGTAAAAGATAGCGATGAAGAAGCTGCTGATTATCATGTTGCTAGAAAAATAATTCCTTATAAAAACATATATAATATTATCAATGAGACTGGTAATGCAACTGCTTATAATGTGTCACCATTTGGTACCAATAAAGTTTTGTCGCATATTGAAATGTTTGGAGAGGTAGAAAGGCTTTGTAATCTTTCTGGAGACAAGTATATCTATGCATACTTTCCGCAGCCAGATGCAGCTATGCATGAATATGGCTGCTATAGTAGTGAAGTGACTTCATGGGTAAAAGAATTAGATGAAGGGATAGAAAAAATGTGCCAGATGCTAAAGGATACTATTGTTATTGTAACCGCAGACCATGGGCATATTAATCTGAGTTATAAGTTTGTTAGTGATTATCCTCAGCTTTTAAAGATGTTAGTAAGACCAATTTCTATTGAAAGTAGAGCCACTTGCTTTTATGTAAAAGAAGAGTATAGATGGCAGTTTAAAGAAGAATTTTACAAGGCCTTTGGCAATGATTTTTTATTGTTTTCAAAAGCAGAAGTCTTAGAAGAGAATTTATTTGGAGATGGGCAATCCCATAGGAAATTTGAGGAGTTTATTGGTGATTTTTTGGCAGTTGCCATTGCGGACCAAGGCATTGCCTACAGCCCTAAATCCAAGCAGTTCCTGTCAAATCATGCAGGAATGACAAAGCAAGAGATGATGATACCATTTATTGTAATTGAGAGTTGAGAGCCATTATTAGTTTAGAGTTTTTACGTTTTTGCGAATTATCAACATATTGTACATAAAAAATCACATGAAAAGGAGAGAAGTGAATTTTAGTGGGGGTTTTATACATTACATGCTCTCATTTTCATCTATTAATAATTGCATTTATTAAATATGGGATTTAACAATAAAGCCAAAGAAATTGGGTTATCCCCCGAAGTAAGAGATACATTCAATCTTTATATCAAATTTAAGATGATAGCAGTATAATTAAGTAAATATCTATGCCGTAATGGTAGAATATGGCGAACTATCGTTCAAAATACCAAATCACAAATAAAGAATACGAGGAGGATATATATGGGAAATCAAAACAAGTACAATTACAATCAACAAATGGACATAAAGTTTGATTATCTAGAAAAAATTACTATAAAGGATATTGTTCGTAATAATAAGGACAAATGGTTCAATCAATCACTATGTGAAGTAAATTCATCCGTATTGCGACTGGGAATCTTTGAGGGCGAATACCATATGCACAAACATGAGAATGACGATGAAGTCTTCTTTGTATTAGAGGGGGCCATGGTATTGGAAACAGAAAAAGGTAACTTTGATCTAGGGCAATACGAAGGAACATGTGTGCCAAAAGGTATGATGCATAGACCGGTGGTATCGAAAGGCAAAGCTGTAGTTTTGATGATTGAAAACAAAGGAATCGATCCTATAGGTACAGTATAGAAAACTTCCATTGATAGCAGTCATTGTTGTAATAGTACACATAGGTTTCTACTTCAATCTTAAATGCGTAGTCTTTATTTTTTGTTCATCTATAGATTATTATTATCAGCCATTAAATATATTTATGTCTCAATAGAAATATAGCCTCATAAAAAACTAAGTTTATGAATGGTTTGCCAAGGGTGGCGGGGAATCACCAGAAAAACTTAAATTTTTGTCCAAAGTATTTACGTAGATCCACAATTATTACATTAAAAAATTGATAGGAAGAGGGATATAATGGACATTTTTAAAATATTCTACAGTAATAGAAATGAAGAACAATCGAAATCAATGGAAAAATATATGAAAAACAAATTTCCCTTCCTTGGTTTTAAAAAACCAGTAAGAGCCTTACTATCAAAGGAATTTTTAAAAACAAAGGGAAAGGATACTAAAGTTGATTGGAATTTTATTTTTAAATGTTATGAGATGCCTGAAAGGGAGTTTCAATATTTAGCTATAGATTATATGGAAAAAGTAAAAAAGTTGTTTACACTAGATGATATGGAAAATATTGAAAAACTATTGACAACAAAATCTTGGTGGGACAGTGTAGATGCTATAAATAAAATAGTAGGTCATGTAGCTATGGAATATCCTGAAGTAAAAGAAGATATTATATTGAAATGGATAGAATCGGACAATATTTGGTTAAATAGGATATCAATCCTATTTCAGCTAAGATATAAAGAAAAAACAGATACTGAATTTTTGAGTAAAGCAATTTTATATAATTCTCAAACTAATGAATTTTTTATCAATAAAGCGATAGGCTGGGCATTGAGGGAATATTCTAAAACGGACAAACAATGGGTTAAAAATTTTATTGAACAAAATACATTACAGCCTTTAAGTATTAAAGAAGGCAGCAAATATTTGTAGTATAGTATATAAAGCTATAGTATATAAAGCAAAATTATTAGGTATTAAAGTAATAATGATATTAAGATAAATGCCAAAAAAGATAAGACTAGAAGAATTCAGGTGGAAAATATGTTAAATATAGATTTAAATGAATTAGAAGATAAGCTAAAGCCAGTTATAGGAATTGTTGATTCAATTGAGCCTATTGGAAACCATAATTTGCAAAGACATCTAGTTTATAAATTATCATGTGGTAACAAAAAATATGTAATTAAGATTTATTATAAGAAGAATAGGTGGAATAGAGAGCTTGCTTCTTTAAAAATTTTTGCAAATACAGAAGTATTAGTTCCCAAAATTGTTGATTATGGTGTATCTAATAATGGCTTAGAATGGTTGATATACGATTATATTGAAGGAGAACTATTAAGTCAAGTAGATAAGAAATTATCATTGGATAATTTAAAAGAAATCTATTATGGCATGGGAAGACAATTAGGTATAATTCATTATTATAAAGAATTTAATTTTTTTGGAAGCATGGATGAAAATGCTAGGAGTATTCAAGGATTTACTACTTATAGGGAGTACTTTGAGGATTTAATTAATAGAATGTTATCAGAATTGTATTCATTTGAACATCAGAATTTGATATTATTAAAACAGGCTGAGAATCAATTGAAATCAATGTACAGTATATTAGATGAAGTAAACAAAGCTACTTTATGCCATAATGATTTTGGACCACGAAATATATTGGTTAGTGAAGTCGATGGAAAGTATTATTTAAAAGCTATAATAGATTTTGAACAATGTATACCCACCGATGTAGATGAAGAATTAGTTCAGGTTTACTTACCACTTATTGAAAAAAATAAAGTGTTGGCAGAGAGTTTTAAATTAGGTTATGAAAAATTTGGGGTTATTAATAAAGATAAATTAAATTCAAAAAAAGATTTTTATAATTTGCATAAGGGATTGGGGATTTGTGCTTGGGCTAAGGAAGTTGATTATGAATATTATTTGGAGGGAATCAAAATCTTAGAAGAAACTATGAATAAGTTTCGTCCACACCATTAGATTATTATACTTCTGCTAAAGTGGTGACTATAGACGGGAATATAGTATATGATAAGGAATAAAAAACTTATTTATTGAATTTTGTATTAAATAAATGATATAATCTTAATAAGAATATATTGGGGGTGGGTCTGTAAATGGATGAAAAGGTGTACGATTTACTAGAAAAATTATATGTAGAAGTCCAAGGAATGCAGACAGAAATTCGAGACATAAGGGAAACCATGGCAACCAAAGATGATCTAAAGAATCTTGCCACTAAAGATGATATTGACATGTTAGCAGAGGAGCTTCATACGGAAATTCAGACTGTATATGATGAATTAGTAGAACTTAGAAATGACTTTAATGCAATGCAGGTACTAACAACCAAAAATGCATATGATATAGCCAGATTTAAAATTGCACGATAAAAATTGGCACCATTTTCCAGTGAACCGCATGGAAAATAGTGCCAATTTGGCAAAGATGTGAAAAACTAAAGCCTTCTTTCAAATATTTTTACTTTTTCCTTATCCTTAAAATCCTCAAGATTTTCAATGCCTAATCGCAACAAAAATTCATTCATTATTTTATTATCTGTAGATATATGTATTTTAGATTCATTGCCAAATTGATTAACCATTTCTCTACCCTTTTCTTTTGGTATAATAGCCTTTGGCCCCCCTACACATCCGCCATCACAACCCATTCCTTCCAAAAAATTTGCCTCGATTTTACCTTCAAGGGTATTTTTAAGCATTTTCTTACATTCTTTTATTCCACTTGCTTGTGCACTTGAAAACATGCCTAATTTATCTGGGAAAATTTCCAATAATGCATTTTCTACAGCTGTAGATACACCACCTATCCTTCCATAAATTCGACCACCCTTAGAGGCATATTGTGTAGACAATACTTCATAAAGTTCTTCCAATTTTATATTAAACGCGTCAAAAATATCCTTTAACTCATTAAAGGTTAAAACATAGTCTATTACCCCTTTGAATTCTTCTGTTTTTGCTTCGGCTTTTTTTGCCACGCAAGGGCCAATAAAGACAACTTTACATTCGGGGTCTAAAGCTTTAATAACTTTTCCAGCGGCAATCATTGGAGATATAGATGGAGAGGTGTATTTTACTAATTCATGAAATTTAGCCTTAATCATTCCAACCCATATAGGACAGCAGCAGGAGGAAAGCATAAAATCCTTTTCTTTTACTACAAATCTATTAAATTCTACGGCCTCCTTTATGGTAAGCATATCTGCAAAAAATGCTACTTCTACCATATCGGCAAAGCCTATTTTTTTTAGACCTGCTCTTATTTGTCCCATAGATACATTTTCACCAAACTGTCCAACTATTGCTGGGGCCACGGCTGCTATAATCTTTTGATTTTTTCTTAAATCATCTATTAAAGGTATAAATTCTATTTTATCCATAAAATTTTTATTATCACAGGATTCTACACAAATTCCACAATGAACACAATTATCCATATTTATATCTATATTAGACCCATCATTTCCTATAAGAATAGCATCA
>DAIMNI010000050.1:8414-16914 GCA_036720245.1 Tissierellia bacterium
CAAAAGGGCAAGCATTTTGACATATGGTTTTACCATCAATTTGTATACAATTTTTTAAGCAGGAATAGGTATTTATCACTACACTGTTACTTCCCTTATAATTTTCTATAGCTTTTACTAAATTCTTAGAAAAGTTATTAGAATAATCTACTTCAACTCCACATAGAGCAGATATAATCTTAGCAAAACTTTCTTTATTTACATCTTTATTTGAAAAAACTTCCTCTACAGTTTCTTCAAATACCCCTTCATAATAGGCCTTAAGTAGCCTTTTAAATAATTCTCCATACTCTTTTTCATTAATCATAAAAAATTCTCCTTTCTGGTTTTCATTATATTTTTATTCTTGCCAGAAAAGAGAATTTAATTTCCTAAAAGTATAAATCATTTTGCACTATTAGATATTATTCTAAATATGTTTATTTAGCCAATTAACTGCATCTTCCATTACTTCATCCCTATTTAACTCATTCAACATTTCATGTCGACCATCTTTGTATAATTTATATTCTAAATCTTTTATACCAATATTTTGGTATGCTTTAACTAGCTTTAGGACTCCCTTTCCCATATTGCCTACTGGGTCTTTATCTCCTGAAAAAATATATATGGGTAGGTTTTTTGGTACTTTTTCTACATTGCTTTTCTTAGAGGTTTCTTTTAGTCCTCTAAAGAAATCATAGTAGAAACTTGTAGTAAATATTCCGCCACAGTATGGGTCTTCAATATATTTATCTACCTCTTTTTCATCCCTAGATAGCCAATCAAAATCTGTCCTACTGGGTTTAAATTTCTTATTATAACTGCCAAAACTTAAATCGTTTAGACGGGGACTTCTTGTCTTAGGCCCTTTTTTGGCAACTTCTTTTTTTGCCATGTGTATTCCTATATTTAATATAGGGCCTTGATCACCTGAAGTTCCAGACAATATGACCCCTTGTATATTATTGCCATAAAGGCTAATATAATATTGAGCTAAAAAAGAGCCCATACTATGTCCAAATAAAAACAAAGGCAATTCCTTATTTTCCTTATCTTGAATAAAATCTGTAAATTCTTTCATATCCTCTACCATTCGAGTGAAACCATCAGGGCCTAAATATCCTAATTCATCTATAGATGCTGCTGTATTACCATGCCCCCTATGATCATTGGCATAAACTATATAACCTTGGGAAACAAGCTCTTTGGCAAATCTTTTGTACCTATATGAGGCTTCAGCCATACCATGAGCTATTTGAACTATCCTCTTTATATCCCCATCTTCTGGACACCAATTATATGCATATATTTCTTGCCCATCCGAAGCTTTAAACTTTAAAGTTTCTTCAATCATTTTTATCCCCCCATGGAAATATTATACTAAACTGAATTATATACATTATCTCTATTTAAATTCTATTACAGAGGAAAATAGATGTAAAGCTATAATCTGAATTATGTTGAAATAATCACTTATATGCACAATATACTTATATTAATGCCATATAATTCAATCTTATAATGCCATTATTATTTTATGAAATTGAAAAAATACAAGGAAAATGATAAAAAAGGCAAGTAAAGGGTAATTATGGTATAACAAGATCAAAAGGGGATGGTGTTTTGAATAGTAATTATGCTGATATGCAATCTGTTTTAGATACGGAAAAATGGCAGTCGATTCAAGATAGACTTGCAGTAGTTACTGGTACTGCTATTATTACTGTTGACTATAAAGGGGTTCCAATTACAAAACACAGCCAATGTAGTGAATTTTGTAATTATATAAGATCTGAACCTAAGACAAATGCCAAATGTGAAAAATGCGATGCTAGAGGTGGAATTGAGGCAGTAAGAATCAATAAAAGTTATATTTATAGATGTCATTGTAATATTATAGATGCAGCAATACCAATTATTATGGATAATAGATATTATGGCTGCGTAATGGTAGGGCAAGTTTTACTAAAAGAAAATGATGAAAATGAATATATAGAAAAAATATATAGGGACTCAATTGAACTTTTAGCCAATCAAAATGAAATGCTATATCTTTATAGTAAACTTCCTAAGATGACATTAGTCCATATAAAAGAAATAGTAGATTTAATAGAGTATATCATTAAATATATTGTAGGAGAATCCATAATAAAAGCCCAAATATTAGAAGAAAATCATCAGATGAAACAACAGCTTAATAGGGAAACAAACCAACAGCTAGAACAGGAAAAAACCTTTAGTCCCATGAATGAGCAGAATGAATTATTAGCTCCAGCAATCAAATATATGGATGAAAACTTCCATAAGAAAATTACATTGAATGATATGGCAAATATATGCTTTATTACCCCAGGATATTTTAGCAAAATATTCTATCAGAAAACAGGTGAAAAGTTTTCCGATTATCTAACAAGATTAAGAATTGAAAGCTCAAAAGAACTATTAAAAACCACCAATAAGACTATACAAGAAATTGCAATGGAAGTGGGATTTAATGATGCAGGATATTTTACTCGACGTTTCAAATCCTATGAAGGAATCACCCCAGGGTATTATAGAAGAGTTGTGAAAAATCAATCATCTAAATATGAAATAGTTAAAGAAGTATAAGATAATACAATTATATAATTCTAAAATGCCCTAATATAATTTAATGTAATTAAACTATATTGTTGCTATACTATAGATACAATCATATCTAAATATATCCATTCTAAGGGGAAAACATTTACTATTTTAATTCACCTATTAATATCAGAATATCCTTTATAATCAATAATACTAATTGCATATAAATTTTTCCTAATTAGGAAGGAGATCAAGTGTAAGAATAAAAAAATGGGGGTTTTATAATGAGAAAAGCATATATTTGTCCAACAAAATACGTACAGGGTGAAGATGAGATTTTGAATTTAGGGTATTTCGTACAGACCTTTGGGAAAAAGGCACTTTTAATAGGGCATCCCGATGATGTAAACAGGGTAAAAGACAAACTAGACAAAACAAAAGAAAGATTTGATATTGAATTTATTGAAAGTGGTTTTTCAGGAGAATGTTCCCGTCAGGAAGTTGCAAGATTAAAGAAAATAGCAAATGAAAACCAATGTGATTGTACCATAGGATTAGGTGGAGGTAAGGCTATAGATGCTGCAAAATGCGTCGCAGAAGGGGAGAAGGTAATTATCGTCCCAACTATTGCTGCCACTGATGCACCTACTAGCCATTCAGCAGTGCTATATACTCCAGATGGAGCATTTGATGATTATGCATATTTTAAACAAAGCCCTAGTGTAGTACTGGTAGATACTACAGTAATAGCAAAGGCTCCTACACGTTTTCTAATATCAGGAATGGGAGATGCCCTATCTACCTATTTTGAAGCTAGGGCTACATCAGCATCCTATTCTAATGTAAATGCAGGACTTCCATGTGGTGTTAGGGAAGGGGTATGTGAAGGGGCTAAGGGAACAAAAGCAGCCCTTGCTTTTGCAAAACTATGTTATGAAACATTATTGGAAGATGGAGAAAAAGCTATGCAAGCCAGTGAGGCTAATATGGTTACTCCAGCTTTAGAAAATATTATAGAAGCCAATATTCTATTATCGGGGATCGGATTTGAAAGTGGTGGTTTAGCAGCAGCTCATGCAATTCATGATGGCTTGACTATATTGGAAGGTACCCATAATTATTTCCATGGAGAAAAGGTAGCCTTTGGGACTATTGCCCAACTTGTATTAGAAAATGCACCAATGGAAGAATTAAAAGAAGTACTTGATTTTTGTATAAGCATAGGACTTCCAGTTTGTTTGGAAGATATAGGAGTGGAGACTATATCAGATGAAGAATTGCAGGAAGTAGCTAGAAAATCTTGTATACCTGAAGAATCTATTCATTCCATGCCATTTCCAATTACAGAAGAACAGGTAGCTGCTGCAATAATAATAGCCGACAAAATTGGGAAGGAATATAAAGAGACACGTAATATATAGGAGGCGAAATATTATGAAAAAAATTATAAATAATAGGGAAAATGTAGTAGAAGAAATGCTTCAAGGAATGGTGAAAGCCCATCCAGAATATCTAAGAAGAATAGAAAATAGCAATGTCTTAGTTAGACAAAATGCACCAGTCAAGGGCAAGGTAGCCCTAAGTGGGGGAGGCAGTGGCCATGAACCAGCCCATGGTGGCTTTGTAGGAATGGGTATGTTAGATGGAGCAGTAGCAGGAGAAGTATTTACCTCACCTACACCAGAACAGGTACTTAAGGGGATAAAAGCAGTAGATAGTGGGGCTGGAGTATTGTTAATCATAAAGAACTATTCTGGAGATGTGATGAACTTTGAAATGGCTGCAGAATTGGCACAGATGGAAGGTATAGAAGTTAAGGAGGTAATAGTCAACGATGATGTAGCTGTAGAGGATTCCACCTATACTGTAGGAAGAAGGGGAATAGCTGGCACCATATTAGTTCACAAAATAGCAGGGGCAGCTGCAGAAAAAGGATTGGATTTAGATAATGTCAAAAGGGTAGCAGAAAAGACCATAAAAAATATTAGGTCTATGGGTATGTCCTTGACCCCTTGTATTGTACCAGCAGTAGGGAAACCAAGCTTTGAAATAGGGGAAGATGAAATGGAATTTGGGCTAGGCATCCATGGAGAACCAGGAATTCGTAAAGAAGAGATAAAAACAGCAGATCAGATTGCAGCCATGCTATTAGATAATATATTAGGTGATATGAAATTGAAAAGGGACGGCGAGGTAGCGGTATTGGTTAATGGCCTAGGAGGTACTCCACTAATGGAATTATATATATTAAATAGAGAAGTGCATAATTTATTAGATGAAAAGGGTATAAAAGTATATAAGACCATAGTAGGAGATTATATGACATCTTTAGAGATGGCAGGGGCTTCCATATCATTATTGAAATTAGATGATGAATTGAAAGAATTGCTAGATGCAAAAGCTGATACTCCTGCTTTTAGAAATTTATGATCCAATATTGGAGGGATTAATATGTCGAATACAGATCTACTAATTAAGATAATAGATAATATGGGGAAAAACATAATAGAAAATAAAGAATATCTAACTGAGCTAGACAGAGTTATTGGAGATGCAGATCATGGTATAAACATGAGCAAAGGTTTTAGTGCAGTAAATGATAAACTAGATGAAATGAAGGGAAATGACTGGGGAGATATTCTAAAAACTGTTGCCATGACCTTGATATCTACAGTAGGAGGTGCCTCAGGACCTTTATATGGAACTGCTTTTTTAAAGGCTTCTACTGTTGTAAATGGGAAAATGGACGTAGATAAAGAAGATATTATAAATATGTTTGAACAGGCGATAGAAGGAATAAAAATGAGAGGAAAATCAGACCAAGGTGATAAAACTATGCTAGATGCCCTAATACCTGCTTTTGAAATTCTAAAAGCAGCTTATGGTGAAGGGGAAAACACTAAGTCTGCATTTTTAGGGGCAGAGAAAGCAGCACTAGAAGGTGTAGAATACACTAAGACCATAATTGCAAAAAAAGGCAGAGCCAGTTATTTGGGAGAAAGAAGTATTGGACATAAGGATCCTGGTGCTACTTCCACCTATATTATGATCAAGTCCATAAATGAAATACTAGAACAAAATTAGGGGGATTTTTTATGATTGGATTAGTCATCGTATCTCATAGTAATAAGATTTCAGAGGGTATAGTAGATCTATGCTATGAAATGGCAGAAGAAGATTTAAAGATAATATCAGCAGGAGGCACTTCCGATGGAAGAATAGGCACCGATCCTATATTAATCAAGGAATCCATAGAAAAGGCCTATGATGGATATGGAGTAGTGATACTTGCAGATATAGGAAGTTCAATTATGAGTTCAGAACTAGCCATTGAAATGTTAGAAGAAGGGATAAAGGAGAAAGTACAAATTTTAGACACTCCTATTGTAGAAGGCAGCATAGCCGTATCAGTGCAGGCTTCTATATCAAATGACATGGAAGATATAAAAAGAGCAGCAGAAGAAGCTAGAAACACTAGGAAAATTTAATATATACAAAAAGGTGGCAAGGGGACGTTTTGATTGCCACCTTTTTTTATTTATTATAATATATTGTTTATAATAATTATAATATTATGATAAAATAGAAACAAGCAAAGAAGAAGAAGGCATATCGAATTATTATACGGATTGAAATGAAAAAATAAAGCTATTTAAATAATTTAAAGAGATTAATGTTTATAGAAGAAACAATATATTTGATTTAGTTGATAATTAGGCTATAACTCAGGTTTTTGATCTTGAATGTATTAAGTGGAAATAAGGGGGGTAATTATATGAAGAAATATTCAATAAAACCTAATAGAAATATATTTACTGCTTTTGTTGGTTTAACAGCCTCTGGATATAATCTTGCAGAGAACAGTTACGACAGAGATATAATAAATTCAATAAGAGAAATTAAATATGATGAAGATATTATTGATTATTTTAAGAAAGCTAGAACTTCAAATTGCGAAGTAAATCCATATTGGCCAAGGGCTTTTTTCTTATCTTTAGCAAGTTTATTCATAACTGAAGAATTTCCCTATATGTATACAGATTTTCAAAAGATGTTAAGCTATATAGAAAATCTTCAACAGATTGATCCAAATGAAAAAAATAAAGAACTAAATGATTGGCTAAAGGAGCTTCCTGTTACAATTACTAAAATTCAAAATAATATTATGATTGAAGAAATATGGCTAAGGTACATTTCATTGGTAAATAAAAACGTAGAGAGTTATAATTTAATTGCTAATCAGTCTTATTCATTAATAAAAAAAGTTTTAGATATTTCCGAAGATGAGCTTCCTGAATTAATAATTATTCCAAATTATTTACAAGCATCTGAGGCTACAGATTTTGTTAATATAGAAGATAAAATTTATCTAATAACAGCTAAATTAGATAAAGAATCAATTGTTCATGAGTTATTACATTATATTTTAGATATTAGATTGGAACAGTGTAGAGATTTAATAAATGAAAATCTATTTTTACTAAAACCAATTTTAGATGAAATGATTCGTTATCAGTATGCCTGGGATTATAGTGAAGATTCATGGGATAGGGTTTTTGAAGAAAATTTTATGAGAGCTGCTTCCACTTGGATTATTTTTCATGATGATATTAATAATGCACGGATAAATGCAAATTTACATAAAGATTATGGTTTTATTTACGTTCCAATTATTCTGGAGCAATTTTTCTTTAATTGGAAAGGATTAGATGACTTTGAAGTATTAATAAAGGATTGTTTAAAAGCATGTATAAATTATTTATAAAAGATATTAGTTTAAAATTGATATAACAAATAGTAAAATAAGGTGAGAAATTTAATTAGTTTTTTAAGAAAGAGATAATAAAATATCAATAGTAGGAATTTAATTTATAAGACAGAAGCAGATATTATTTGGGTAGAACCCTTTTATATCCTATCAGAGTACAAAAGAAGTGGAATAGCTTCATTAAATAAGAAAGGAAGATGTGGTGTGCTAAATAGGTGTATTATGATTTTTCCTAAGTTTAGTAATATAGATGTTATTGATGGGATAAGAGAAAAGTATGACCCCCTTGCAAACCATGTGAGACCACATATAACTCTTGTATTTCCATTTGAAAGCCATATAAGGTCTAATCAATTAAAAAAGCATATAGAAAAGGCTTTATTTTCAGTAAAACCATTTAAATTAACACTTAGGGGTATTACATCAGTAAGAACTTTTGGAAATTATCTTTTCCTAAATATTGAAAATGGAGAGAATGAGATAATTGAGATTCATAAAAGGCTTTATACAGGAATATTGGAACAGTATTTTCCTAAGTGGCTAAGGGAAAGTAGCTATAATCCTCATATGACTGTTGGCAGGATAGAAAATGAAGAGAAATATAATATTGCATTTGAAGATATGAAAAAGGTAGTTGATGTTTTTGAAACTATTGTGGATAAAATAAGTGTAGAAATTATTGATGAAAATGAAGATTCAATAATAGAAATGGAAATAGGATTAAAATAAGCAAAGGATGATGAAATATGGATAAAAAAACAAATAATTTAATAGGAAAATGTGGATTCTATTGTGGCAGCTGCCCTACTTATGCTGAAGGAGAGTGTACAGGCTGTAGAACAGCTCAAAATAAAGGGGACTGCTATACATTTGATTGTGTAGATAATAAAAATATCGATTATTGCGGATTATGTAAGGATTTTCCATGTAATGAGATAATGACAAGGGAAAAGGCGACGGTTTTGGACTTAAGATGGTTACAATGGAAGAAGTCCCAAAAAGATAATTCTTCAATGTAAAATAATAGATAAAAGAGGAGTTAAAATGTATTTAGTTACAAAACGGAAGGATTGATATAAGAATAAAATGATAGCCATATTTGAAGAAGTAAGAATTTGAGAAGAAGATGGATATTATATTTTTATGTCTATTAAAAATTTAAAAACTTATGCTAATAAGCCT
>DAIMNI010000051.1:0-16821 GCA_036720245.1 Tissierellia bacterium
ACATTACTGTAGACTCGTAGCCGGGGATTCCTTCTAATACCATAGGTTTTAATGGTAGTGGTTTTTCGTATCTAAAATCTGTGTATTCGTTACTTTTTCCACCATCTGGATTAATTACTTGGATAATTACTTTTTGTTCCTTATCCATTTTTGGGAATCTGGCTTTTAAGGTTTTATCGTCTATAAATTTTACCTCTGGTACTTCTATTCCATTTACTAAAACCACTGCACCTTCCATAAACATTTCCCCTGAAATTGTGATTTCTGTTTGATCATCATTCATAAATATGGACTTTGGATCTACATCAAATATTTTAGGTTCACTTATATAGGTGAAAGATATATTATTATCCGTAGGTGTACCATCTGGGTTCACTATTTTTACAGGTACTATACCTGGTTTATCTCCTTTTGGTGTTCTAAGGACTATTTTATTGTGTTCAATACTTATAATATCTTCATCCTTTACTTTATTCTCCCCAAAGAATATTTCCAATTTACCTGTAAATCCATCTACTTTTTGCCTGAAATCTGTTCCAATTACAGTAACTTCTGTACCCCCTGATACTGGTCCTTTATCTGGCTCTATTGTGTTTGTAGTAGGATTTGATTCTCCTACAGTTATTTGAATATATAATGGTGGCACATTATCCGTAGATTGTCCTGTGCCTTTATCATGATTTTGGACTGTTAATTTTAATAATCTTCCTGCCAATGATTCATCTACTTTAGGCATAATAAAAGTTAGTTCTTCATCATTTACAAAAGTTACTGATGAAGATGGTATAACTATATCATTATTTCCTATTATAATAGTTGGATTTGGATTATCCCTAAAGTCTGAACCTATTACTCTTATGAGATTACCACCTTTTGCATTTATTTGTTGGACTCTTTCTTTTCCATCATTACCTAACTTAGGTTCTATTCCATCTCTTAAAATATTAGTAACCTTTGGTTGAGAGCCTGGATTTGTATATTCAAATTTAATTTTATTAGATTCTCCATCTTTATTTACTAAAGCTACATCCACATCGCCAGTTCTGTGATATGATGGCACTATTGTTTCTAGTATTCCTCTCTTACCTTCTCTTACTAGTGGAGAAAATCCTCTTTCTATTTCTAGTTTTCCCTCTGGCCTAATACTTACTTTTATTAGTTCTTGACCATCATAAGATTTTTGGCTAGTTTTTTCTTTTAATGAACGGACATCTATATATTTTGTACCCTCTGCTAGAGGATAAGTCCCAGTATATTCTTCTTCTCCTATTGCCAGTGTTAGACTTATTTTCTTATTTTTTAATTCAGCCTTTAGCCCACTTTCCTTTAGAAGCACTTCTGCATTTCCATTTCTTATTCTGCCTCCAGCATCATAATCGTCTATATTTACATTTTTATTGCTGTTTTCTCCAAATCTAATCATATTGATATTTCTGGTTTCTTCTTTTCCAGTAGGAGTTATTACTTGGATTTTGCTTGGTACATATCCTTCTGCCTCTATATCCCTTTTCTCTCCACCCATTCTTCTACCATTTGGTGGAGATATAGATTTTATATTTGGTTTTGAAGCTTCATAGTTGAATTTTACTATATTTGATGTTGCTCTATCGTTATTTGTCAATATTACATCTACTGCTCCTGCAGTATCACTTTCTGGAAGTACTGCTTGAATAAAGTATTCATCACCATTTTTGCTAAACTCCACAATCTTAGCTTGGTTATTTCCAAATTGTATAGCTGGTAGTACAGGTGAACTTAGATATTTGTCGTAGTCCTTTGTTGGTGGTATTAGTGGTGCAGGTTTTGCCTCAATCTGTTTATCTGATAAAATATTTGTCCACTTTCCATCTCTGTCTACATCCTCATAGTCCATTCCTGGTTTAGAATCTGCTTTTGGAGGATCCCCTGTAAAAGGCTCATAAAATCTTATGTCTTTCCCTACTAGCCTTATAATATCTCCACCTGCGGTACTTCCCTTTGTATCTAATAATTTTATTTGGGGTTCGCTACTAGAAAGTTTATAGGCAAACATTTCTTTTGTAGAAGCTTGTCCTGTTCTGGTGATTACATGGACTCTTACAAATTTTTTCTGTGATGCAAAGTCTTCTTCTGTTCCTTTATATTTAGGTACTTTGGCCTTTAAAGAACTATAATTTGTTTGATCTACCACTACATTTGTAGCTGGTACTCCATCTATTAGTACTTTTGTGTCTTTATCAAATCTTGCTCCTCCAATTGTTATTATATAGCCCCCATCTATGGAACCTTCTGGTGGTTCTATATAATGTATTTCTGGTTGTTCTGCTGCCATTAAATATTCAAAGCCTAGTTTTATTGTGGAGTTTTTTGTATCGGGATTTGTTACTGTTACATCATACTTTTTAGGAATATCTTTTCTAGGTACTCTAACTTCTATTTCTCCCTTATCTATAATTTCTATTCTATGGCCTGTGATTATATTTGATTCTACTTTATAGGGAGTTTTAAATTTTAATTCCCTATCTCCCAACTTTATACTACCTGCACTTATTTCTATTTTGTTGTTTCCTGCAAATATATTCTCTCCATCAGTTTTTACTTCATAATTTTCATTTCTTCCATCAGAAAGTATAGCTCGGCCTTTTTCATCTTTTGTAATTATAAAGTATTTCCCATTGCTTTCATCCCAAAGGTATATACTTTTATAATAATCTGCTACTTTTAGGGATTTACTTCCTCTTCCATCTTCCATTATGGAAAATATGTCAAAATTATAGTCTATATCAAAATGTTTTTCTATTGTAGAGGATTTTAATATTATTTTATCTTCCCCTATATTTGCTTCATATTCTAATCCATTTTTATCTCTAGCTTTTATTTTTGAATCCTCTAGGAAGAAGGTATATATATTATCCTCCCCAGCTATATCCATTGTCCCTTCTCTATTCCCTCTTATGGTATATATATCCGAACCAAATTTAATTATTGCATTTTTATAGGCCTTCCCTAGTTTTAGTTCTGTTATTCCTAGTAGTGGATTTTCCACTTTGTTTATTAGTTTTTCCGTTATCTTTATAGGTGCTGTATAATCTACCAACTCTTTATTTGAATTGTATTCATTTACATCTACACCACCGATTTTTACTGTGGTCCCTATAAGTTTATCTATACCTATTCCTGAAAGATTTCTTATAGTAGGATCTGGTTTTAAAAAATTATCTCCCCTTAGGATTATTATATCATCCTCTGTTCCTTTACTTGGGATTACATTTGTAAGCTTTGGATCTATATTTTCTGTCTGTATATATATGAATTCATGGGTATCACTGCCACCATCAGGGTTTTGTACCATTAACACTGTTTTACCTTCTAGCCCCTTTGGTGCATTAAATATTAATTTACCCTTAGTTGTTATTTTATCTATTTCCCTTTTTACACCTGGTACTTCTACTCCATTGATGTATACCTTTATTCCATCCATAAACCCATTTCCTGTAACTACTATCTCTTCTCCACCAGCTGTGGTTACCCTCCAAGGTTCTACTGATTCTATATTTGGATTTGTTTCTGTAGTTATAAAGCTTATCATATCGTGTCTATAGTTATAGGGTCTTCTATCATTGGTGTCCCTTTTAGGATTTGCTATAGCAATTGGTAATTTAGTATTTATTATATTTTTTTCTACTATTATATCCTTTGGTATAGTTAAGACTATGGAAGTTCCCTGATCACTCTTCCCTACTCCATCTACTATATTTCCTGATTTATCTAGCACTTCAAATATTATGTTTTCTTTGCTTCCATCCGATATATTTATTTCTTTTCCGTTTTTATTGTAGTATTTTACTGTGCCTTCTGGGGTTCTTTCTATGATTAACTGGGCATTGCTTTCATCCGTTCCCCCTATTACTACCTTTGGATAATTAGTTTTTACAGTACCTTCATCTTCATATCTAAATACATTAAATTTGTCCCCTTGTATTGAAAGGATTATGTCATTTTTTGTCCTTGGATCGTCCAGACTATTTACTTGTATTCTATCTGGTGTTACTGCATTAATCTCTGGATCCTGACTACTAATTAAAAATTTATAGCCATCTTCTTTTATTGCATATTCAGTAAATGTATATTCTTCTTTATCTTCCATCTTTATGGTAGTGGTTATTAGCACGACTACATCCTTTACTGGATCTTTTAAATCCTCTGGCCCTATGGTATTGGTTTTTAAATATAAAACGTCTTCCTTCTTATCTCCATATTCAAATACTTGCTTATCTAAATAAGCACTTTCAAATATAGAATCTCTACCTATGGTAACTAAAAAATCCCTTGTTATTTCTTTTACTGGACTTTTTTTGTAGGTGGTTTCATCATCTGTATTGTATTTTATTCTAAGCTTTGTAGGTTCATGAACTTCAACGGGTGGTATGTCTAAATTTTCTGTCTTTACTTCATTGTTTTTAATAGATAGTTCTGGTATTTTTAGTTCCTCTAGCCTTTTCCCATATATGGTTATATAGGAGCCATCACTACTTCCCTCATCTGGTACTACCTTCTCTATATATGGGCCTGTTACTGCATCTACCACATAAAAATCTCCTATATATTGTTCCTTTGATACAAGATGTGTAAGATCATATTCTGGTTCTTTTCCTTTAGCTTCTTTATTTAAATTATTGGTAATATATAGCTTATACATCTTTCCGGTTTCTAGTCCCTTTGGAACTTTTAGTCTTATGATGGTTTTCCCATTAGTTACAAGAGGATATATATGGTCTTCTCCCATTGTTTTAACTTTATATAAATCATCATCTTTTTCTTTAAAGAAAACTGAGTATTCTTCTTCTTTATTTTTAATGCTTACCTCTACAGGAGAACCTATTTTACCTCTATTAGGGTATATGGTAATATCTTCATCTATATTAATATCTATACTTTCATATATACGGAATACATAGTTTTGTAAATATGATATCTGTACATCTATGCCGTTTTGTTTACTTGTTCTTTCAATTAAGATATTTTTCCTACCCGTGCCAAAGGATCTTAAAGCATCTTTATTTAGAAACACAGGACTTCCATATTTAAAATAATCATCTGCTGTTTTATTGCCTATGGTTAAGGTGGTTTTATATTGTATTCCTTCGATTAGCTCTGTTCCTATTTTATTGAAATTATTTCCTTCTATTTTTAATTCTTCTTCGCTATTTAAGTCAAATTGTTTGGTGTCTTTCCCTTCATCATTCGTTACCTTAGTTATTTCAGGCATATTATCTTCTAATACCCTAAATTCTGAATCATCTATTTTTATATGGGTAATAGCAATACCAGCGTCTATGGAATATTGCTTTAGGGTATTTCCACTGCCTGGTAGTTGTGGAGGCATGGGGATGTATTCAGCTACACCACTATATTTATAAAGTATCTCAGCTTTATTTAAATCTCTACCATGAATAATAACTGTATATTTGCCTTGTTCACCTAATTCCCCCATAGTTCTGGCTATTTCTATTTTTGTTACCTTTGCTTCTTCTCCATAAGCAGTTATTCCCTCTGTGGGAAGTATTGGTGCTATTATTGAAATTATTAATAATATGGATAATGTTTTTTTAAATTTTCTCATTCTGTCGCCCCCTATTCATCTTGTCTTAATAATATCGGTATATTTTGCAAATATATTATTATTATAGCATAATCATTTTTGCTTTTTTATAGGTTCATATGCTTATTATTTAAGAAAGGAGGGAAGAACCCTCCTTTCTCTATGGTGTTGGTGTTTTAGTCTCTTTTGAATATACTTCAACTATTTCATTTTCTTTGCCTTTTCTTCGAATTTCTATTTTTGTTATATTAGTAAAATTATCTTTCGTAATATAAGTTTTTGCCATGCCTCCATCTTCTATATAATATAATTCTGTATTACCATTTGTACATTGTGCCCATTCTTTTTCAGTCTCATCTTTTATTGTTATTCTAAATTCCATATCAGTAGTAGTTCCATTTAGTTCATGGGGATTTACATGAGTGCTTAGTCTTACTTTTCTTAAATCTAATCCTGTAAATCTTACTTCCCTAATTTGGGATGGTAGTTCTTCTTTCTTTGCTTTTATTCTTATTTGTACTACTACATCTCCTACGAATTCCTCACCTGATAGGAAACTTCCCTCTATCCAGTAATTGCTATTAGGTAATTTGTATTCAAATTCACTAAAATTATCTTTACCATCAGTTTTACCATTAGTTTTATCATTAATTTTTGTTATTTTATTCTCTACATCATTATATTCTACTGTTGGCGCTGATGCTGGTGCTTTTATGGTTGTTACTAATACTGGTTCTGAATCTAAAGTCTTAGCTCCACCTTTAGCTAATATATGGAAGTCTCCTGGTTTAAATTCTACACTAGAAGCTTCTGAGCCTACTGGTAAATCTACCCATGATCCTCCTGCTATACGGTATTTTAGGTCTTTCTTGCTTTCATTTTTTATGGTTTGATTTCCTATATCATAGGATATATTTTCTTTGCCTGGTGCAGGTGTCCGTTCTAATTTTTCTATTAATTCCCTAGCATTTATAGGTTTAGAAATTTCTCTTATCCATACTGTCATTCCTGTTGTAAAATTAGCTATTGTAGTATTTGGTGAATTTGATTTTATCCAATTGCCATCTTTTCCATTTGTAGAGTTTAAGCTATATTCCATTTGATTAGATGTAGCTTCTATTATCCCTTCCATTGGATTAATACCTACATCCCCTAAATATATGCCGTTTATTTGAGATGTAGATAGGGAAGGTAGTTTTCCCATTTCATTTGTTTCTTCATTTGTTTCTATAGCCTTTGCTCTTACAACAAATTTATGGTTTTTGGCAATATTGAATACTGAAGTCTTGTGTGGAAAATCGTTATAATTATTTCCTCCATCAAGGGAATATTCCATAGTATCTTTATCAAATCCAGATAATGTAATATTTATTGTACTATCATCTTCTTTATATTTTATCTCACTTATTTCTACTTTAGGTACTTCGGCTCTAGTAGATACTTTTATAGTTCTTGTTTTTGTAGGATAATTTTTATCCCTTATGATTAATTCTATTGGTTCTAGTGCTAAATTTATTGCTTTAGTATCTTCCCCACTAGTCCAAGTAGAGTCTGTAGGTTTTTTATATTCCATTTCCTTTGTTATTCCCTCAAAACTTATTCCACTAGAACTTATTGAATATTTTACTCCATCTAAATCTACAGGCCTATCTTCTATCTTTCCATATACAGGGGTTTCACGTTCTTTCTTAGTTCTACTATCCCTTATTAATATTAATAGTACATCATCTAAATTCTTTATTTCCTTTAAAGGGGTGTTGCCTTTTTGTGCCTTTTCCCAATCCCTTGGTGGTTCTTGGCCTTTAAAGAATATTTGATATTCCATTTCTATTTCTGTAGATAATAGTTGAGGCGGTATGGCATATTCATCTAGTGTAACTTTTCCTAAATCTATATTTTTTGTAAATACTATTTCTTTTATAGAGCCAGCTACCTCAGTTTCTGTTGCCGACTTACGAATTTGAACTACCACATCTCCTGTAAATTCTTTATCTTTAAGATTTCCTACATCCACCCAGTTTGTACTGGATTTTTCTTTGAATTCATAGCCTTCAGAAATGTTTGGTGCTGTTTCATCTACTTTTTCATCTTTTCTTACTATTGTTACTTTATTACTTTCATCATCATATTCCACATAGGGCGTTGGCCCTGGATATGGCACTATGGTTTTAAATCCTGCATCTGAATAGATTTTATCATTTGTTGCACTTGTTCTATAGATAATATCTTCTCCAGATATAAAGTCTATATTAGTAAGTTTTTCGCCTTTTTCTATGGTAGTCCAGTTTTTGTTTCCTATTTTTATATCGATGCTTTCATCTGTTTCATTTTCATTGCTTATGGTTTTATCTTTATAATCCACTTTTACTTTCTTTTTATCCACTAAAGTATTTCTTCCAATTGGCTTTTCTGTAATTTTTCTATTATATTCTTCATTTTTTCTTTCTCTTATATATATGGTTTTCCCTTCTAATTCTTGAAGTTTGTTTATATCTATTAGCTTAGTCTTGCCATTAATAGCAAGTCTCCAATCCCCATCTAATCCATTTGTAGAATTAAAGCTATATTCCATTTGAGAATTGGTATTTTCAAGTATCCCCTCTCCTAGATTAAGCTCTACTGCTCTTAGGTCTAACCATTCTACAGTGGTAGATAATGAATATAATTTATCCTCTGTTGCTGCTTTTCTAAATTGCACACTAGTGATATTGTTTGCTATTTTTATAGTTTTTTCATCATTGACCTCATGCCAACTTGTTCCATTATCTATACTATATTCATGGCCATCACCTATACCTGTTAATGTTATCTTTTTATTCTGGTCATCTAAGTGTTCCAGTTTTGTTACCTTAATTCCTTTAGGAGCTGGGTCAGATTTCAACTCAGCTACTAGATGAAATACTTTTTTATTATCTATGGATCTTATATAAACTTTGCCTTCTTTAAATCCACCATTGCCTGAAATGGTTTTTCCACTATACCAATCTCCATCTGTACCTGTTTTTGAATTTAGGCTATATTGCATTGTATCTGTGTTAAAATTATCTAGTTTATTTTCAGCTACATCTATAGTTACTCCTTCTAGATCCTCTATTATGGAGGCTTGCCTAAATATAGTTCCAGTTATTGGATCCGAATCTAAAGAATTTGCCTCTTTTATGGCTGAGCCTTTTATGGTTATTTCTAAGTCTTTTCCACCTTCGGATATTGGGGTAGTTGAAGTACCAGATAGGGTTATTTCTATCTGTTTTTCCCCTAATTTTTTAGCTGTGGCTTTTAGCCCACTTAATCCTGCTATTTCTATATCTTTTATGCTTAAATTATCTTTTACAGTACCTACAGAAACATCTATAATCCATTTGTTTTTCTCTGGAAGTATAGATTTGTATAATGGTGCTTCTACTTCTATCTTTGATGTTTCATTGATCTTTCCTTCTACCCTTAGTATATCTGGTCGAATTTCAAATCTAGGTGTTGCTACTATATCTTCTGTAGCATCCTTGACTAATTTCTTTGGAATAATCAAACTTATGGTTTCTGATTGAGTGCCAAATTCTACATTATTCTCTGGTATAATTATTTTAACTTCTTGTGGACTTTGAGGTATAATGTTTTCTGGTTTGATTTGAGATTTCATTCCATCCTCTTTATTCCAGATACTATCAACTCCACCATTTCCAACAAAGCCATCTATCAGTTTTTGTTTATTATCATTATCCCAAGATTTAAAGCTACCATCTTTTAGTTTTACTATTATGGTTGTTTCTCCAGAGTTTATATCATTTTGGCGATTTTTAGTCATTATGGAACCTGATATTGTAGCCCCTATTGTGGGTTTGACTACTATGGTTCCTTTAACTTCAATAGGATTTATAGCATTCTTTAAAGCTATAGCTGGTATAGTTAATGTGATCCTTTGTTCATCATTAATATCATAATCATCTGTTCTTGTGGTAGTTATGGTTAATATATTCCCTTCAATCCTTAGGCCATACTTACCAGTTTCTTTTAATTTAGCTACAACTTTATCCCAATTTTCCCCTTCTTTATCTACTGTAAATCCATCGAATAGGGCATTTCTAACACTTTCCGTTTTTAATAAATCCTCTGACCATTCTGCACCTTCAAGTTTGATTTTTATTTCATATAATCCATTGTTTAAATTACCTTCTAGTATTTCTATTTCATCTTTTTCATTAATTCCTTCAAAATTAGCACTACCTTGTTTTATATCTTTAGCTTCTATTGGTAGGCTTATATATCCTTGGATTTTATTATTTGAATCTACTTGATAAACCGTTATATATTGTCCTATACTAACAAGGAGCTCTGTTCCATTTGTTATTTCTTTTGCATTTTCTGCTACAGTTTCTATATCTGCATTTTTAGCAGGTACATCTGGTTCTTTTTGAGTTATTATATACTTATATGTTTCTGTATCTACTTCACCTGTTATATTTACTTTAGTATGGTCTGTGCTTTCACCTGGTTTCAAACTTATATTTTCCAATTTATCTGCGTGTTCTTTAACTACACCACTATTTACTGGTATAGCCTTATAGCCTTGTATTTCTCTGCCATTTAATACTGCATATAGAAGTATATAGCCATATTTTGGCTCATTTGTTGCTCCTTCTATTTTATTGACTAATATATCATTATCTTTTGAAATAGGTTTGAAATCCCTATCTTCTACTATTTGATTTAGATAAGGTTTCTCTGATGAAAACTCGTCATTTTCTGACCATTTATAGAGCCAATTTATGCTTTGGTCAAAGCCATATTTTTCAAGCTTAGTAAATCTAGTTGTACTAGGCTTTTCTCCTATTCCTAGTTCATAATTATTGTCTGGTATCTGTGAAACATCACCACCACGAATATTTCCTTTGTTTAGTATAAGTTCTCTATATGCTTTTACATTTCCAGTATTATCTGTGGCTAATAATAGTAGGTATTTATTTGTTTCTGTGTCTACGTTTAGGATATTACCATCTTTATCAGATTTATCAGTGATTCCTATATAGTTTATTTTTCCGTCTTCAATCTTGGCATAATCAAATGCTTCATCTACTGCTTTCCCTTTTTCAATTTTCCCAAAGGGTTTGTCTGATACTTTTACCATGAATTTTGTTGCATCTTCAATAAAATCTTTCCCAACACCAAAGCCAAGATATTCAAATTTAGTACTACCATTTTCACTGCCTGGTACTGGCTCTGAATAGTGCTGTGGTGTTCTTAGGATATTTGCATTTGATCCTCTTACATTTTCATCTGTTAATTCTAATGTGGTATAATATTTTGTTCTATTTTGTGAGTCTACTAATAATATTAGTAGACATTCCTCTGCATTAGCTGGTCTAAGTTCTTTTCCTGCTTCTAGTGGTCTGATATTATTTACTTTTTCATTGATACCTACTGTTGTGTCTTTAGGTACAAATTTATAATAATATTGTAGATTAGGGTTTAAGCCTTGTTTATTTAATTTATCTAACATAGTACTATCTTCTGAATTGCCTGGAACAAGTTCTCCATAATTATTCTTTGGTAATACATCCGCATCAGGTAATTTTACATTGTCTTGATTTATTATAAAATCTTTATATGCTACTACCTTACCGTCCTTTACTGCATATACTATCATATTTAGTGTAAATCCATTTTCATCTTTTAACTTTGGGTCAGTAGGTTCGAATATTTTTATGTCTTTAGTTGTGGTGCCATTTTCTCCAAATTCTATCTCTTGCTCTTGAGCTTTTTCTGGTAATTCACTTCCACTTTCAGGTTTTTCAATTTCTTTTTCATCTAATATATAGTGGAATTCTGCATTATCGTATTTTAAATGTTCAAATATTGTAGTACCTATTTCAGAACCCCTTTGTGGTTCTGAATAGTTTATTGAAAATTTCAGTTCATCAGCTATAGGATCCTTTATCATTTCTGGTTTTAGTTCTATTACTGCAAAGGCTTTTGTCTTACCATCATTATCCGTTGCAAGGATTAGTAGATATTTATTAGCAGATACTTCTATATCCTGGCTTTTTTCCAAATCCTTTGCATTTTCTCTTATTTCATCTATCATTACAAATTCAATTTTCTCGTCTAATATTTCATACATAAATTTATCTGCATTTTCAATACCTTCTAGATTAAGTTTATCTATTTTGCTTGTATTTTCCTTTGTTCCTTTAGTAGGTAAAGTGTAGTTATAATTTTCATTGCCTTCTTCTTTAACTATTAATTCCTTTGCTGTCTGGCCTTTTACATTTTCTTTTGTTAGATTAAATTTAGCATAGGCTTGAACTTTTCCACTTTCATCTACAGCTACAATAAGTAATTCTTTTCCTATTAAAGTTTTTTGCCCTTCTGTTGGAACTATATCTGTATTTGCTGTTAGTGAAATCCCTTTTTTACTGTAATCAGCATCTTTTACAGGTATATCTACTTTGTTAGCAATTATATATTTAAATGTAGTATGTTCATCTAATTTAGTAAGTTTCGTACTTCCATCTGTTTCGCCCTTTACTGGTCCTTCGTATTTATCTTTAGATAGTTTAGGTGCTGGATGGTTTATACTATCTTTTGTTATTTTTAATTCTCTATATCCTAAAACTTTAGGATTTTCGCCTTTACTGATTTTTAATACATAGATATATTTAACAAATTCATCATCTACTTCATCCTCTGCTACCTTAATGTTTCCTGTGAATACTATGTCATTTTCATCAATTTCCATATCTGCAAATATTGTTTCTATTTTTTTGTCTTTTAATATGGTTTTATATTCATAATTTTCCCTTGGTTCTGGTATTCCTATTACTTTTACGGCATTTGCTACATTTTCTATACTTCCTAATTTTACATCCTTTACTTCTTTAGGTTGTTTTATCATTTCTGGCTTTAATTCTATGGATGTAAAAGCCTTTACTTTGTTTTCTGTATTTACTGCATATAATCCTAGGTATTTTTCATCCTGTACTTTTATATTTTCATTTTGTTTATATGTCTTATATCCCTGTGTTTCTGTTAATTCCTCATTGAAGGGAATACTAGTTTCTTGTTTCTCCAATAATTTAATCTTCCAATTGTATGTTCCTTCTGGAAGTTTTAATTGCTCTATTTTCGTGGTTTTGTCCTCATTGCCTGGCACTGGAATAGAGTAGTTTTCTCCTTCTTTTAAACTTAGTTTTAAATCTCCACCATAATAATTTGCTTCTACTTGATCCTTTATATCTGGTATGTCTTTAAATTCATGGGTATTGTTTTTTTCAATATTATCTAATCCACTTTCTATATAGGGATTATCATTTATATGTCTAATTATTTCATCTGGATCATTTAAATTTACTCCTGAAAGTTCCCTGGTTAAATATTCTAATTGTTCCCTTTCATTTTGTGCTATATTTATATATTTTCTTTCCTTTCCATCTTCTACAACTCTGTAAAATTCTTCTTCATTAGCGCCTCTATCTATGGCTTCTAAAATATCTTCTGCTTGGGTTGGTGAATCTGATTTAAATAATCTTTGTAATCCAATGTGGATTATATCTCCATTGGCTGCATAGGCAACTATGGAAGAAAGTATTATAATTGTAAATAAAGTTATACTAAGAAACCGTTTCATAACATCCCCCTCTATTCTAAATCCTTGTCATATACTATCTTACCATTTAAGTCCACTACATTTACATTGTACCCTACTAATTTTGTTAGTAAATCTATATCAAAATCATTCATAGTGAACTTTCCGCTTTTTCCTAAAATCATGCTTTTTGTAAAACTGTTATTTTTACTAGATAATGTTAATTTATACCCACTAAAATCATCCCTGCCCTTTAATGTCCCTGAGAATGAAGGTACTATATTAGTATTAAACTTTATATTTTCCATAGTTATTTTTTGATTTTCTTCCTTTGTATCTTTTGATTTGGAATTAGATTCTTTGTTTGATAATTTATCCCCTAGGGAAATCTCATTATCCTTAAACTCTAGGTCTAATCCTTTTTCTAGTGTTTCTGCTACGGTTCCCCTTGTCATTAGTTCATTTGAATCTATATGAATATTAGCAAGACCTATCTCTAAGGCTTTTTGATAATAGTCATCTGGATACACTGTGAAGTCGATCTTGTCTTCATATCCTAAAGTTCTCATAATAATTGTTAGAAGTTCTGTATAATTTACACCTTTATCAGGATTAAATGTGCTTTTGCTTGTTCCTTTCATTATTCCAATTTCATTGGCTATATTAATATATCCAGTAGCCCAACCTTCTACATCTTTATAGATATTATTTGAGTTATTAAATAATATTGCTTTATCTTCCATATTATTTAGTCTAACTGCTATTGTAGCTAATTCTGCCCTGGTGATGCCCTTGTCCCAATTTTCAACTCCTTGACCTATAAGTCTCATATTCTGGGCCCTTGTATAATCAGAGCCAATGGCAATGCTTGGTACAAGCATTGCCATTATTATGGCTAAAATTATTATTTTTTTCAAATTATCAGCCTCCTAATTAAGATTACCTGTATCTACTACCCCATTATTTGGTTCTAATACCTCATATTTATATCCTATTAATTCATCTAGTACATTTAGTTCAAATGTTATGGCAAAATATCCATCTGAGTCTAACTCTACAGTTTTTATTGGTTTATCTAGTTTTGTTTTTAATGCTACTTTATATCCACTAAAATCATCTACAGTATTACTAGTTAAATGCCCTCTAAAAGAACCAACTATAGAGGATCTAAAGCTTTCTACTTCTAGTCTGACATCTGATGGAGTTTGTGCTTTATTTACTGTTATTGTATAGGTAAACTCTGTTTTATTTTCTTCTTTATGAGTTATTTTAATTACCTTTCTATTTTGTGGTATATCTATATTTATACTTTCTCCAGACTTTACCTCTTTACCATCTATTTTTATTATACCTGTTGAGGCCTTAGGTGTTAATCTAATAGATGAAATATGACTTCCTATATTCATAGTATATGTTTTTGTAAGTCTGGAAAACCTTGGATTTAGTGCATCTGGTTCAACTATTAAATCATCCAATCCATTTGAGGTATTTATATCCGTTACAACCTTAAATGTAAAAGTAGATACACTGCTATCCCTCATTCCAGGTTTTACTGCAAAAGCCTTAATAATAGTGTCTTCTGCTATTGTAAATCCTCCTGTGTATTTTGTACTATTTATAGTAGGATTTGTCCCATCTGTTGTGTAATATATTGTTGCATCATTTGTATCTGTATAAAGCTCTATCTTTTGACTTGAAAGTACCTCACCGCCATCAGGATTAGCCCTTACACTTGCAACGGTATTTCTATATATACCATGGTCTCCAATTCTATTTCCATCTTTGTCAAATATTTTGATTACTATATCTTTGTCTAATGTCCCTAATATTTCTTTTACTGCTTTATCCACCATTTCATTTATGGCCATATTAATATTCTCATTCCACTCTTTATCCTTTGTAGATATGTCTGCATATGCCATTAATCTTAGTTGTTCCTTTTCCTCTGTTAGAGTATAGTTTATATTTATCTTCCTCCCATTTACAGTGGTAGATGAATGGTATCGATTTATGGTTTCACCTAATTGTCGAATCAAATCCGCAGAATATATTTCCCCATCTATTTCAAATTTACTAATTTCATCTCCATAGATTATTTCTCCCTGGATTTTTAAATCAGGATAATATTGATGCATACTTCTACCTATGGAATCAATGAAATTTGCCCTACGATTTAGCCCCCATCTTCTAAAGTACAGACCATCTATATCTTCTATTGTAAGCTCTAAATCATATCCTGAGATTCTAGCATCAAATATAAACCTCTCATGTCTATATTCTCTATTTAATAAATCCATAATGAAATTTACATCTACTTGTTCAGTTAGATCTAGATTACTATTGGTAAAATTAAAGTCTAAGTCTTTATATCTAGTATCAAAGCTTACGTAATTTGTTCTACGACCTGTTCCCCTTATAATTCCCTGTATCCTCGCTTCTTCATCCAACAAATTAGAAATAGCTGTATATATATCCCATATATATGCTTGTACTTGTCTTTTCGTAAGTTTGTGCCAATTGTACCCATTTCTGATTCGAATATCTAGATAATAGGAACTATTTGAGTTTCCTGTTAGGTCAATATCAAATCTTGCATAGCCTCCATTATCTATTTCTATTCTATCAAAATATTTGTTTAAATATTTTTCCATATCTGAAACATTGTTTACTCCCATATAAGGTAGTTTTAAATCTACCATTACTTTCTTTTTCTTATTCATTTCCATTAAACGCATAGCAAGTCTATCATTTTCCCTATCTCTTTCTACTGCTAATGTCTCTGGAGTTGTAAATGGGTCTTCCTGCTTTAATACAGCATTGGTATCTAAGTTTATACTATGACTTTCCACATTTGGAGTAATTAACAATGGGTTTGATATGCTGGACATTTCAACATATATATCGTCATTATAGGCCAATGGCTCTGGATACAAATCTAATTTTTTTGAATCTAGATATATATTTACATCCCCAAATCCAACGTTTATTGTATGCTGTGTTTTTTCATCACTTTTCTTCTTATGTACATCGTATATAGAATTGTCTATATCTTCTATTAACTTATTTTTTGCATTTATTTCATATCCCCGTTGATATGCAATATATGCTGGAGAAGTATCTTTTAAATTCAATTTCCCCTTTGAATCTAATTTTAAAGTCCTATTTGAATTGCTAAAATTTTGCTGTAAGTTTAGGCCTTTCGCCAAGTCAGACATAGGCATATATATTTGATCATTGTACCAAAATACCTCTTTATGAGAAAAATTCTTCCCATTTATCTTTAATTTCGTATCATCAAAATTAACATCTATAGATTTTGTCATAGGTGCAGAAAACACTCCTATGGGAAGAATCTCCATAGAAAAAATAATAATCAATAAATATGCCATAATTTTATTTGAAATCCTATTCAAGAATAACCCTCCCTTAATATAAGCTACTATAATATTTATCGGCAAAAATATGAATTTGTTTAATAGGACAGGGGGACGGCAAAGACTGTGTGAGAATTAAAAAAACACCTTTTAACCTGAAAATAAATGTAAGGTTTAGCCAGAAGAAAAAAACTATGACAGAGGGGCTGACCCTCTGTCATAGTTTTTATAGTCTATTTCAACTTATCCGTATAAACCCCAAATACCTGTTTTTTCTCCAATCTTTT
>DAIMNI010000052.1:0-6714 GCA_036720245.1 Tissierellia bacterium
ACCAAGCCCGTAGTGGACTTTCACCACCAAGTTGTTGCCCATGCTGGGCACACTAAATGGGAAATATGGACTAATCCATCTTCCTTTACCCCTATATCTACAAAAGCTCCAAAATCAACTACATTTCGCACAGTCCCTGTTAAAACCATATCTTTTTTTAAATCTTCCATATTAAGTACATCGGTTCTAAAAATTGGTTTTGGCATTTCATCTCTAGGATCTCTTCCCGGTTTTTCTAATTCCTCAATAATATCCTTTAAGGTAAGTACTCCTATATCTAATTTCTTCGACAATTCCCCTACTTTTATTTCTTTAATATCCATTTCTAATAATTTCTCGGCTATTTCATAAGATTCAGGATGAACTGCTGTATTATCTAGCGGATTAATCCCTTCAGGAATTCTTAAAAAGCCTGCACATTGAACAAAAGTCTTTTTGCCTAAACCTTTTACTTTTAAAAGCTCTTCTCTAGATTTAAACTTTCCTACTTCCTCTCTGTATTCTACTAAATTTGTGGCCACTCTCTTAGATACTCCCGACACATATTTAAGTAAAGAAGGGCTAGCTGTATTTAAATCTACCCCTACTGTATTAACACTATCTTCTACTACATCTGTTAAGGCTTCATTTAATTTTCCTTGATTTAAATCATGCTGATACTGGCCTACGCCTATATGTTTTGGCTCTATTTTTACCAATTCTGCTAAGGGGTCTTGGAGACGTCTAGCTATGGATATGGCCCCCCTAATAGAAACATCTAAATCTGGAAATTCTTCTTGCCCTACTTCTGAGGCTGAGTATACACTGGCACCTGCTTCAGACACTATTATATAAGAAACATTTTCCTGAGTTTCCCTTATCATTTCTGCCACTACCATTTCCGTTTCCCTAGAGGCAGTTCCATTTCCAATGGCTATAATGTCTACAGCATGTTTTTTAATTAATTTTATTAATTCTATTTTAGTTTCTTCTATTTTGTTTTGAGGTTCCGTTGGATACACTGTAGTATATGCTAATAATTTCCCAGTATCATCCACTACTGCTACTTTACAACCTGTTCTAAATCCTGGATCTATTCCCATAATCACTTTTCCTTTTATAGGTGGCTGCATTAATAATGGTTCTAAATTAAGAGAGAATACTTTTATAGCCTCCTCCTCTGCCCTTTCAGTAAGATTTGATCTTATTTCTCTTTCAATAGAAGGGAATATTAGTCTTTTATAGCTGTCTTCTATGGTTTGTTCTAAATAGCTTTTAGAATCGGATAGGGGATTTTTAATAATTAAGGATTCTAGTTTTGAAATTATCTCCTCTTCTGGAAGAACTAAATTAACCTTTAAAAATTTCTCTTTTTCTCCTCTATTTATGGCTAATATTCTATGATTTGCTATGGCCTTTACTGGTTCTTTATAATCATAATACATTTCATATACAGATTTTTCTTCCTCTTTGCTTGCCTCTGTTTTTATAATTCCTTTTTTATAGGCTATATCTCTTACTATATCTCTAAACTCTGTATTATCGGAAAAGTTTTCTGCAATTATATCCATAGCACCATTTAAAGCTTCTTCTATTGTATGTACTTCTTTTTCCTCATCTATATATAGAATAGCTTCTTTTTCTAATTGCCCATCTTTCACCTCCTGCAATAATATAATATTTGACAAGCCTTCCAGACCTTTTTCTTTTGCAATAGTAGCCCTAGTCCTTCTTTTTGGTCTATAGGGTCTGTATAAATCCTCTACCCTTTGGAGAGTTTCTGATTTTAATATATCCTGTTTTAATTCCTTTGTTAATTTGCCCTGTTCATCTATTAATCTAATTACTTCTAATTGTCTTTCCTCTAGACTTTTTAAATAATTTAGCCTATGGTCAAACTCCCTTAAAACTGTGTCCTTTAAATCACCTGTTTGTTCTTTACGGTATCTAGCTATAAAAGGTATAGTATTCCCATCATCTATTAATTTAATGGTATTTACTACCTGAAAGGGCTTTAAACCAAATTCCTCAATTAAAATTTTAACTATATCCATATTTTTCTCCTTTCCTAAATATATGTCTATATATAATATTCTACATAATTACCAAAAATCCTTTATTTTTAGAAAAAAAGCCTCTTTTTAAAAGGCCTTTTGTTTTAAATATTCATTTATAAATATATCTATGTCCCCATCCATTACCCTATTCACATCTCCTACCTCTACATCTGTCCTATGGTCTTTTACCAAACTATAGGGATTGAAAATATAAGATCTAATTTGTGCCCCCCAAGCTATTTGGGTATATTTACCCTGCAAATCTTCAACTTTCTCTTTATGTTCTTCTTCCTTTACCTGAATTAATTTAGCTTTTAACATTCTCATAGCAGTTATTTTATTACTATGCTGGGACCTTTCGTTTTGACATTGCACTGTAATGCCAGTAGGCAAATGTGTTATTCTAACGGCAGAATCTGTAGTATTTACATGCTGCCCTCCTGCACCACTGGCTCTATAGGTGTCTATTTTTAAATCTACTTCATTAATTTCTATTCCCATATCATCATCTAATTCTGGATATACATCAATACTGGCAAAGGACGTATGTCTTCTATTAGAAGAATCAAATGGGGATATTCTTACTAAACGATGTACTCCTTTTTCTGATTTTAAATATCCGTAGGCATTATATCCTTTAATATACATTGTTACAGATTTTATACCACCTTCAGTATCTGCCTGATAATCTACAATTTCCATTTGAAATTCCTTTTGTTCTGCCCATCTTTTGTACATTCTAAATAGCATTTCTGCCCAATCCTGAGCTTCTAAACCTCCTGCACCAGAATGTATGGAGAATATGGCATTGCTTTTATCATATTCCCCATTTAATAAAGTGGCCAATTTAAGATTTTCAGCTTCCTTTGATACTTTTTCGTAATTTATCTTTATTTCTTTATAAATTTCAAAATCTTCCTCTTCTAAAGCTAATTCTATTAATACTTCTAAATCCTCAATAGCATTTCTCAAATCTTCGTATTCTTCTATTTGATTCTTATATCCTTTAATTTCTTGCATTGTTTTTTGGGCAGCTTCCACATCATCCCAAAAATTTTCATCATAAGTTTCTTTTTCTAATTTATTAGCCTTATCCTTTAAACCATCTATGTCAAAGGGAAACACCTATCTCATCTATCATGGTTTTAATTTCTTCTAATTTTTCTTTATATAAATATATTCCTTCCATAGTTACTCCCTTCTTTATTTTCCACAGCATTTTTTGTACTTTTTACCACTACCACAAGGACATGGGTCATTTCTTCCAATTTTCTTGCCCTTAACCACAGTTTGTTGTGGTTCTCTTATATTGTCCATTGGATTTGCTACTCTTCTTCTTTTTACTTTTTCTGGAGCTTCTACATGATATAAATATTTTACAGTGTCTATTTGAATACTATGGTTCATTTCTTCAAACATATCAAAACCTTCTATTTGATATGCCCTAACTGGGTCTTCTTGGCCATAAGCCCTAAGTCCTATACCTTGCCTTAATTGGTCCATTGCATCTATATGATCCATCCATTTGCTATCTACTACCTGTAGAAGTATTACCCTTTCTACTTCCCTAAACATTTCTTCCCCTATTTCTTTTTCTTTTGACTCATATCTTTCTACTGCAATAGCATATAGTTTATCCGCTAGTGTTTCCTTGTCTAGGGAATCTATATCTTCAATTACTAAAGCACCCTTAGGTAAAAATATATTTTCTAAATGATTTTCTAATCCAGATATATCCCATTCTTCTGGATATTTACTTTGCATAGTATAAGTTTCCACTGCATTTTCTATAATATCCTTTACCATGCTTAATATATGATCCTTTAAATCTTCCCCTTCTAATACTTTTTTTCTTTCTCCATAAATTACTTCCCTTTGTTTGTTCATTACATCATCATATTGTAATACATGTTTTCTAATGGCAAAGTTATTGCCTTCTACTTTTCTTTGGGCAGATTCTATGGATTTAGTTAACATTTTATGCTCTAAAGGTTCATCATCTGGCATATTAATATTTTCCATCATATCCCTAAGTCTCTCTCCACCAAATAGCCTCATTAAATCGTCTTCTAGGGAGACATAAAATCTTGAAGAACCAGGATCTCCCTGTCTTCCAGAACGACCTCTTAGCTGATTGTCTATCCTTCTAGATTCATGTCTTTCAGTACCTATTATATGAAGGCCACCAGCCTGAATTACCTCTTTGGCATCTTTATCAGTCTCTGCTTTATGTTTTTCATATAATTTTCTATATTCTTCCCTTGCATCTAAAAGTTCCCCATCTTTAGTTTCCTGAAAACTATCTACAAAGGCTATTATTTCGTCTGAATAGCCTTGCTTTTTCATATCTGTCTTAGCCATATATTCGGGATTCCCACCTAATACAATATCCGTACCCCTACCAGCCATATTAGTGGCTATGGTAATAGCACCTAATTTACCAGCTTGGGCTACTATTTCTGCTTCTCTTTCATGATGTTTAGCATTTAATACTTCATGGGGCAATCTTTCTTTTTTAAGCATTTTACTTAATAGTTCTGAGTTTTCTATAGAAATCGTACCAACTAAAATTGGCTGACCTGATTTGTGTACTTCTTTAATTTCATCTATTATGGCTTCAAATTTAGCTTCTTCATTTTTATATACAATATCTGAAGCATCTTCCCTAATTACTGGCTCATTAGTGGGAATTTCCACTACATCCATGCCATAAATTTCGGTGAATTCAGCTTCCTCAGTTTTAGCTGTACCTGTCATTCCTGCTAATTTTTCATACATTCTAAAGTAATTTTGAAATGTAATTGTAGCTAGGGTTTTAGATTCAGATTTTACATTTAATCTTTCCTTGGCTTCTATAGCTTGATGTAGGCCATCACTATATCTTCTGCCATACATTAATCTTCCTGTAAACTCATCTACAATAATAACTTCCCCATCTTGTACCACATAGTCTATATCCCTTTTCATAATATTATTGGCCTTTAAGGCTTGATTTATATGATGGGCAATTCCCATATTATTTGGATCTGCTAAATTTTCTAAATTAAAATAGGATTCAGCTTTAACATTACCTTTTTCAGTTAAATTACAAGATTTAGCCTTTTCATCTATAATAAAATCTACAACTTCCTCTTTTATTTCCCTATTAAAAGGATCATTGTTTTCTTCTTTAGGATCTATTATTCTACCCTTTAAAGTTCTTACAAAGGTATTGGCAATTCCATATAATTCTGTGGAGTCTTCTCCCCTACCAGAGATTATAAGAGGTGTTCTAGCTTCGTCTATTAATATGGAGTCCACCTCATCTACTATGGCATAGTTTAGCTTTCTTTGTGTCATTTCCTCTTTATATATAACCATATTATCTCTTAAATAGTCAAAGCCAAATTCATTATTAGTTCCATAGGTAATATCTGAATTATAGGCTGATTTTCTTTCCTCTTTACTTATTCCATGAACAATACATCCTACTGATAGACCTAAAAATTCATGGACTTTGCCCATCCAGTCCCTATCTCTTTTGGCTAAATAATCATTTACAGTAACAATATGAACACCATTCCCACTTAAAGCATTTAAATAGGCAGGTAAAGTGGATACTAGGGTTTTTCCCTCTCCAGTTTTCATTTCTGCAATTCGCCCTTGGTGAAGGATTATTCCTCCTATTAATTGTACCCTAAAGTGTTTCATACCTAGCACTCTATCTGAGGCTTCCCTAACTACTGCAAAGGCCTCTGGCAGTATATCATCTAGAGTTTCCCCTTTATTTAATCTTTCTTTAAATTCTACTGTTTTTAATTGTAATTCACTATCTGATAGTTTTTGCATTTCACTATCTAAGGATTCTATTTTATCAACTAGGGGTTCTACATATTTTAATTCCCTTTCGCTATAAGTTCCAAAGACTTTTTCAAAAAAACTTTTCATTATAAACCACCTTTCAATCTACACTAATATACTTATATATTTTATCACTACTTTGGATTTTTCACAATAAACTAAAATTACAATCTATACCCTCCCATAAAGGAATCTTCACTTAGCATAATTTCCTGAATCAATAAAAATATACTAAATCCAATTAATAAATCCCCAAAGCTTATAATTTTTGGAATAGGGTAGGGCTTAGAAAATACGATAATATCCCCTAAAACAGGATATTTGGTTCCTTCCATAATAGGAGTATATAAATATGTATTCCCTTTTTCCAGTAGTTCCTTTAAATTAGGTGAATTAATTAATGGTATTCCTTCCATCAAAATAGGAATCTTCCAATTGTTTGAAATAAGTACAAAAAAGTTTAAAATAAATCCTATTAGTGAAAGCCATAAAGACTTAAATTTTAAATTGGTAAATAGGCCGACTAAAATTAAAATATAGGAGATTATTAATATTTCTTTAGTGTAGAAAAGGATTTTATTTAAGCTACCAATTGCCCCCGCTTTATTTAAAAATACTAATATATATTGCGTTAAGATACCAAATATTAAAAACCATATAGTCTTATGATTTAGTGTTTTAAACCGTTTTAATTTGCCACCTCTGATTAGCCCAATAATTAAAGAAATAATCATTGCTTCTATTAACATACTACCATCTCCTCTTTTGTTCTAAATTAAAATTGCAGGATATCATATCCTGCAATTTTAATCTATATTAATTATACTATTAAAACTCT
>DAIMNI010000052.1:6724-16638 GCA_036720245.1 Tissierellia bacterium
AAGCCATAGTTTCCATCTTTTCTTTTATATAATACATTTATAACATCAGAATCTGCATCCATAAACACAAAGAAATTATGCCTTAGTAATTCCATTTGAAGTATTGCCTCTTCTACATTCATTGGTTTCATGTCAAATCTTTTAGTCTTGACTACCTTAGGTTTTTCATTTTCATCTTCTAGAGGCGCTACATTTTCAAATCTTATGGTTGCACCATTATTGTATCTTCTTTGGAGTTTAGTCTTATATTTTCTAACTTGTCTTTCTAATACATCTACAGCTTTGTCAATAGCAGCATACATATCGTCGCTAGATTCCTCTGCTCTGAGTATAGTACCAGGTAGGTTTATGGTAACCTCAATAATCTTCCTATTTTTCTCTGTACTAAAGACTATATCTCCTTCAATATCCTCTTGAAAATATTTTTCCAACTTTCCAAACTTCTTATCTGTTACATCCTTTAAAGCATCTGCTACCTCCATATTTTTTCCTACAAAATTAAGTTTCATAAACCCCATCTCCTTTCATATAAGTATAATATTAAATACTTATACTCTTATTTATATAATATACCCAAAAAGGGGAAGTATGTAAACAATTATTATTAAAATTTATGACTTTAAAGTTTATTCATCATTATTGAATAATTATTTATGAAATAATCAACAATGCTTTGTTAAGTATTTGTGGATAAATAATATGGTTTTCTGTGGATAATGTGTATAAGTCTGTGGGTAACTGTTTATACTTGTATATAAATGTGGATAAGTCTTTTGATAATATCTTGATAAACATTTTTCTACCTTTTTCCAATTTTTTTATTATATTTAGAAAATTATCTACCTTATACTTATTCATATACCCACTAATATAGATAAATAGCTCAAGGATATTTCCTTGAGCTATTTATCATTTCTTTTCATCTATTAATATACTTCCCTCTATAGGTTTATTATAAGCTTTATAGGCTCTTTTGCCTTCTTTGACTTTTTTTAATTCCATTTTAGTCTTTTCTATTCTTTTTTTCATGTTTTTATTATTTTCCTCATCTAATAAGGATATGGCTACTAGTGTTGAGGATATATCTTTAATAATTTCTTTTAATTCTTTTAAATTAGGATATTCATTTATATCTAATTCGTCTATATTTTCAATGCCTTCTGCTTTTTTAATTTGAGAAAAAATAGTTAAAAATTCTATATCTATTTTATTTATTTTTTGAATTAATTTATCCTTTTCATCTAGTATATAGTTTAAACTATCCATATTTTCTTTGTCAATTTCCTTTTTTTGTACCTTTGTACAATTATGCATTTCATCAATTAATTGTTTTTTTTCTTTGGATAGGGAGATTAATTTGTCTAAATTATCTATAGTCATAAACTACACTCCTCTATTTTCATAGACTTGTTTCTTTAATTCTAACATGGCTTTCTTCCAAGTATCTTTCATTTCAGTTATAATTTCCAATGCTTCATCGATTGGTCCTATTTTCTTATATATATTAGCATCTATTAGCCTATCTAATACAAATTCATATAGCCCTCTCAAACTTTCGGATATTTCATATTCCATATTTAATGAAGAACTTAATTCTATAATTATATCCTGTGCCCTAATTAAGGCTTCATGAGCCTTAGTTATATTACTGTTTTCTATATGGTATTTACTAATATTCATAAATTTAATAGCACCATCATATAACATTAAAGTTAATTCTTCTGGGGTGGCTGAAAAAACTGTATTTTGTTTATATTGATTTAGGGCATTATATGTCATTTTACCCATCCTTTCATTTTATCGCGTAAACTGCTGTGTCATCCAAGCACTTTGCTGGTTCATTCTAGAAATTGCCTTTTCCATAGCTGCAAATTTTTCATAATAATGATTTTCTTTTTTAAATAGCATAACATTTAAATCGTCAATTCTTTTGTTATAATCTAATACATCCTTTTCTATTAAACTAATACTACCCCTACCAGTTTGGCTACCAGCAATAAAGTCTAGTAAAATACTCCCTTTAACATTTCTATATAAGTCAGGCTCTCCTGCTGTTCCAGATTTTGTAATTACTTCCTCCATACCTAACATTAAATTATCGTGGATCCTGGCTACAAATCCGCCACCCTCATATTTTTTTATCTTTTTACCGTTTTTATCTTCTGAAACAAATTCACTTTCCTTAAATAACATTTTCATTACTTCATCTGGGTCTTCTGCTAGAGCTCTTTTAAATTTATCTTCATCTATGACTAATCTACCGCCGGCACTACCTCTGGCAAATTTTTCAGTAGAAATTCCTATATCTGTTATAAGTCTATATTTCCCACTAAAATCATCCTTAGTTTCAAATCCCTTATATATGCTACTTCTAGTATTTTGCATAGTCTTAGATATAATATCGTCAGAACGAAGTAATCCAGATTTAGCCTTTTCTTCCCAAAGTTTTATATCTTCTTTTTCCATGGCTTTCTTTTCATCTGCTGTTAATGGTTTGTAGCTTCTGTATTGGTCTTCACCTAATAATTTATTTGTCATTTCTACTAATTCATTATAATCATCTATAAATTCCTTTACCTTATCATAAGCCTCATCTACATCTGTACCTACATTTACGGTAAATTTGCCTTGAGATTTTAGGTCCATAGTGATGCCGTTTATGGTGATATGGTTTGATGGAGATGTGATATCATTGGCTCCGTTAAAGTTTATTACTGCGTCTCTGCCTGGTATTTCGCCAGCATTTGCCTTATATTGTCCATAGGGATTATCCTTATCCTCTGTTTTGTACTGTAAATTTAATGCATCAATAAAACTTTTTCCATTGGTACCAGCCTCATCACTATCTGTAGTAATTTGTAATTTTGCATCCTTACCAGTATTTGTGGTCTGTATAAAGAATCTACCTATGCTATGATCATAGGATGCTCTGACGTTTGCAGACAATTCCTTTACATCCTTTTTTTGTTCATCTGTCAAGTTTTTTATTTCTTCATCACTTATCTGTTGGCCATTATATACTTTTGCCTTTGCTGAATTTATAGCCTTTACAACATCATTCATAGTAATATCATCTTTATTACTTAAATCAATTACAAATCCTACGTCTTTTTCTTTACCCTCTTCATCTTTAACCTTAGTACCATCTTTAATAGTAAATTTTAAGCCTTGATATTCTTCTTTTAATTTTCCATTCTCATCAAATATATCCTTAATATCATTACCACTAGCCATAGTAACCCCTTCAGCCAATTGCCTAACTTCCACATCATAGCTCCCATCTACGGCTTTAGAAGTACTAGATACAGTCGCTGCACTTTCATTTGAAGATGTGGCCTTCTTTACCCAATTTAAATTTTGATAGGAATTTGTTCTAAAGGTACCATTGTAGCCAATAGAAGTTAGTCCAAAATTTTTTCTGCTTTTTAGTATAAAATTGGCAAAAGATTTATTTAAATCATTATACATTTCTTGTCGCCACAATAACACCTGTCTATCTTGCTCTACTTTATCTACTTTAACTCTTTCAGCCCGCATCATAGATTGTATCATTTCTTCTGTATCAATCCCCGATGCTAGACCTGTTATTCTCGTTGTATTATACATATCTTCACCACCCTATGCCCTTTCATCTACTAATATGCCAGATATTTCACATATAGCCGCTACTAGATCTAATATTTTTTCAGGAGGTATTTCTCTAATTACCTCATCATTAGAAACATCTATTATTTTCACCATAATTTGCTTTGTCTTTTCATGGATCGAAAATTCAAATCTCCTATCATAAGCTATAAACTCTTTATTAGCATTTTCTATGGCACCAATTATTTCATCTTCAGTATACTTTTTTCTATCCCCAATATCCAGTTTATCTAGTTTATCTAGTTTATCTTCTTTAGAACCTGCCTTAATGGGGTTTACCACATTTATATTCATTTCAGCAGATCTTTTATCTACTATATTGTTCACTCCATTGATTTCCATAGCATATCCCCCCTAATCCTATTCTACTGTTTATATCGACTAATAGGAGACTATTCTTTAGTCTTATATTTAGATTTTCTTTGCCACAATATAACCAATGCCACATAGCTTGCTTTAATCCCTCCTGCAATTAATGTTCCCATAGGATTTTCCCTAGTATCTATTGCCTTATAGAAAAAATAAGTAGTAGCAAATTGGCCTGGTACTATTCCTAAAATTGTTCCCAAAACATAATCCTTAAACCCTATAGAACTAAGACCTGAGACATAATTGGCAATACCAAAAGGAATAAAGGGCATACTTCTTATAAAAAACACATAACCCATCCCATACTTTTCAATTTGCTTTGAAATCTGTTCTAAAGATATATCTCTTTCTTTTCTATAATAGACTTTATTTACAATTCTTATTACATCACTTCTAAAAACCTTAGCTATGTAAAAAGCAAATACTGATGCTATTATACCTCCTATTATCACATATAAAAATCCTTTTAAGCCAAAGAAAAAAGCCCCTAATGCTGAAAACCAAGATATAGGAACGAAAAAAATCATTAATATTGTTATTAAAATAGTAAAAAATACTCCAAAAGATTTATCATATCTTGCTGACATAAAAATCCCCTTTAAACTTTCTTTACTAAAAATATTTAAACTTATTATTAAATAAATAAATATAGCAATTAATCCAATAGCAAATAATATTTTAAAGCCCTTATTCTTTGCTCCCATAAAATTACCTCCTCTAAATTATCACAATTTTATTATATTACATATTGTACGTATTTCCAATTATATTTATGTTTTTGTCTTGTTCTATTTTTGCCTAATTGGTATAATAATTATATTATTGGAGGTGAAGATTTTGAAGGCAAAAAAAATAGGTCTTAGAAATTTAAAGACAGGCTTAGCTGTGGCACTGACCATTTTTTTATCTCAATTATTAAACCTACGTTCTCCATTTTTTGCGGGTATTGCTGCTATAACAGCTATGCAATCTTCTGTATCCGAGTCCTTTAGTTCTGGAGTAGATAGAATGTTTAGTACCATATTAGGTGGGATTATTGCACTTGTTTTTTCCCTAGTGGCACCAGAAAATCCGATTTTTATTGGTCTAGGCATTATTATAATTATTTATTTATGTAATCTATTTGGATGGAAACAATCTGTTACGCTATCTGGAATGGTTTTTTTATCTATTATATTAAATTATGAAGAAGGTTCTAGAGTGGATTATGCATTTTATAGGACATTAGATACTCTATTTGGATTAGTTGTAGGTACTTTAATAAATTATTTTGTCATGCCACCTAATTTAGGAGAGAAAATGGTAGAATCAGTTCATAAAATGTATCACCAGGTAAAAGACATTATAGGGGCTATTATTTGGAAAGAAGAAGGTGTAGAATTAGAATCCTTAAGGCGGGATTTAGTGATTATTGAGGAAAATTATAATTTGTTAAAAAAAGAAATAAAGCTTAATCTCTATAAATCTGATACACTGCACAATTTAGAAAACATATTTGATTTATTAGAAAATATCTATAGCAATTTAAGCGTTCTATATTCTATAGATAAGAGACCAAATATTAATGAAGAAAATGAAAAATCTTTAGAAAAATTATTTGGAAAAAAACTACCTGTTTCTAATGAAATCAATTCAAGCGAAATAGATTTAATATATAATTATCATCTAAAAAATATTATTGAAAATTTAAATCGTATTGATAATCTATTGGAAGCTTAAAAATAAAATATGGCAAGGGTGGCAAACAAAACGTCCCCTTGCCATATTTTTAATTAAAACTCACTATCATCTACATTGTCCAGCCATTCTTTTATTGGTGCTATTACTGCCTTTATGGTTCCATCTACAAATGGGTTTTTAAGATTGGCTAATTCTACTAATTCTAAAAATGATTTGCTGCCTCCAGCTTTGCATAATCTTAAATAATCTTCCCAAGCATTTTCTTTATCTTCTCTAGTTTTTATCCAAAATTGGAAGGCACATACTTGAGCTAAGGTGTAGTCTATATAGTAAAATGGTGTACCAAAAATGTGACCTTGTCTAAACCAATATCCACCTCTATTTAAAAGATCATTATCCTCATAATCTCTAAAGGGAAGATATTTTTTCTCTATTTCTCTCCATTTTGTTTTTCTTTCAGTTGGTGTAGCATCTGGATTTTCATATACAAAATGTTGAAACTCATCTACTGTTACACCATAGGGTATAAAATTAACTGCACCTGCTAAATGACTAAATTTATATTTCTCCACTTCATCTTCAAAAAATAATTCCATCCAAGGCCATGTAATAAATTCCATACTCATGGAATGAATTTCTGCTGCCTCATAAGTTGGAAAACTATATTCTGGTACTTCCAAATCCCTACTCATATAGGTTTGAAAGGCATGACCTGCCTCGTGAGTTAAGACATCCACATCTCCACTGGTACCATTAAAATTGGAAAATATAAAGGGAGATTTATAATCGGAAATAAAAGTACAATAGCCTCCACTCATTTTGCCCTTTTTGCTTACTAAATCTAATAATTCTCTTTCCACCATAAATGTAAAGAATTCATCAGTTTCTTTGGATAATTCCCTATACATTTTCTTGCCATTATCTATTATCCACTCTGGTTCTCCCTTGGGAGTAGCATTTCCTGTTAAGTATTCTAGTGGTTCATCATAGTATTTCATTTCTTCAAGTCCAAGCCTTTTTCTCTGCCTGTCTTTTAATTCTACCACTACTGGAACTAAATCTTCATATACCTGTTTTCTATAATTGGCTACCATATCCTTATTGTAATCAGAACGATTCATACGATCATAGCCCATTCCTACATAGTTTTTATAGCCTAGCTTTTTAGCCATATTATCTCTTGTATGAACTAAATCATCATATATTCTGTCAAGTTTTTCTTCATTTTCTTTAAAGAAATTAATATATTCTTCATAGGCGGATTTTCTTATGCTTCTATCCTTAGATTGCATAAAAGGTGCCATTTGGCTTAAGTTTCTAATTTCACCTTCAAATTCTATTTTAGCTGAGGCTATTAATTTGTCGTATTCTGTAACTAATTTATTTTCTTTAACTAAATCCTCTATAATTTCCTCTGAAAAGGTTTTTAATTGTAGCTCAGCCAAAGTAAATAATTGCTTACCCCATGCCTTTTCTAATCCATCTCTAAATTTAGAATTCACTAATTCACTATAGAATTTAAATTCTATACCTTGATATATAGGCATATTTTCATCTAAAAAATCTTGTTCTTTTGCATAAAACTCGTCTTCTGTGTTAATAGAATGTCTAATATAGACTAAATTTTCCATGGTTTCTACATTGGAACGAATTTTATTTATTTCTTCCATTAGTTTATTTTGTGCTTCAAAACTTTCTGCTTCATTAAACTTCTCTAATAACACTTCCATCTTTCTTCCTATTTCTTCTAAATTAAGTCTAATGTATTTATAATCCGAAAACTTCAAAAGCTATCCCTCCTATTTCTATATTTAGTATAATTTTATCAGAATATATTGGAAATGTATAGGCCCTTGTAAGGATTCTACTGGTTCAGTTATTAAAACCTGATATCTCTCTGCATATAGAAACTTAAATATAACAAAAAAAGAGACTAGGTCTCTTTTCTATCTATCTTAAAAATTAAACTTGCCAAAACTACACTTAAAATTCCTCCAGATAATTTAGCAAGTAAAAAAGGGGTAATTATATCTTTAGACATACTAGAAACATAAGCCAATTGTCCACCAAATGTAAATGCCCCGCTTGTCATAAATGCTGCATTTAAAATTTTACCCTTATTGTCCATACTGCCATAAATGCCCATAGTGGGAATAGCATTCGCAAGGGATGTCATTAAACCTAATGTAGAAAATTCATTAATTCCTAATCTACTAGATAGCTTATTTAAATGTTTACCAAATTTATTGGATAGAAAATAAAATAAAGGATAAGCTCCAGAAATTATTATTGTAGTTTTACCTACAATAATAAATGCTTCTTCAAAGGGTATCATATTAGGAATCAATTTTATCCCCAATATAAAATCCAATATACTTATTAATAGTCCAATGGTGCTTATAACTACAACGGATTTCCCCAATATATTAAAAATATATAATGTTTTATCCTGATATTTAAATAATCCAAATCCAATTATTATGGATAATATCAATACCGGTAATAGATTTATCAGTATAATATCTAAAGAAATTCCCATGGCAGCGCCTCCAATTACCATGCCTATAGGAATAGTTATAATTCCTGAAAGTATACCCTTTGCAAAGCAGTGAAAGTCATCTCTCGGTATTAGATTTACAGCTACAGGTATTATAAATGAAATGGTAACGCCCATAGTAGATGCTAGGATTAATCCAGAAAATTCTGCTATTTTTTGACTCTGAGCTAATTCTACACTACTAGTATATCCTCCTAAATCAGTTGCTAGTATGCTGGATATAAATATAGAAGGGTCTGCCCCAGTTACATTGGATAATTTCATTAGAACTGGAGAGAGTATCTGAGAAATAAAAGGTGCAAGGCTTATTATACCTACCATAGAAAGGGTTAGACCTCCCATATTTCTAAAGGCCTCATCAAACTTTTCACCTAGCCCATGGCGATTTCCCAATAGCTTGTCTACTCCACCTATAATAGAAAATAAAACCATTATATATAATATAATATCCCCCATATATGTAGTCCCCCTATTTAAAATAAAATAGGGACGTTTTTTGTCCGATAAAATCTGGCAAACAAAACGTCCCTATGCCATCCAATTGTCCATTGTTTAATTGGTGCACCTGAGAGGACTCGAACCCCCAACGCCTTGATCCGAAGTCAAGTGCTCTATCCAATTGAGCTACAGATGCATATTCACAATACTAATATTACAATATGGGATTTTAATTGTCAATTGGTTTTATTATAATATTACTTATTTGAACTCTATTAAAAAGTCTAAGGGGTAATAAACTATTTCCAAGCCCACTATCTATATATAATATAGTGTTTTCTAATTTATATATACCCTTGGTATATTTAGGGAAAAATCCTTGTCCTGGAACTATCATGGCACCAATAATAGGAAGTCTTACTTGCCCACCATGGGTATGCCCTGATAATATTAAATCTTCTAATCCTTTGCTATACATCATAGGCCTATTAGGAGAATGAGAAAGCATTAAAGTAAAATTCTTTTCATCTATTCCCTCTAGAGATTTTTCATAATCTTTTCTATTAATATAAAAACTTACTCCACAAACATTTATTTTTTCCCCATCTAGAATTATTAACTGATTTTCATTGTCTAATACATTGATACCAATTTCCTTTAATCTATATATAAATTCATCTTCATATTTATTTCCTATTTCATGATTTCCTCTAACAAAATATATCTTAGGATTTATGGCTTTAATTTTTTCTATTAAGTCCAATGTAGAATTTAAATCCTTTGTTTTGCTATCTATAATATCTCCTGTTAATAAAATCATATTAGGATTAAAGTATTCTATTTCCTTTAATAATTTCTTTTCATTTATTTTTGTATTATTGTGGTAATCTGAAATTTGGGTAAGCCTTAATTCACTATTTAATTTAGAATTATCTAATATAGTTTTATTTATATAAACTTTAGATACTTGGATATGATTGTAAATTAGGAATATTAATATTAGTAATAGTAATAGAATAGCGATTGTTTTCATGTTTACCCCCCCGAAATAAGTTTAGGGTGTTATCTTGATTTTTGTCAGTAATCTTTACATAGTACGCAGTCTCGCAACTCAAATTTGCTTACTCCCTTCGGTCGTGCAAATTTGGTCCTAACGGACACTCCCAATTATGCCTCCACTTCGTTACGGGGACACTAAGGTTGGTGCTCGTTGCGTTTGACCTAC
>DAIMNI010000053.1:0-15352 GCA_036720245.1 Tissierellia bacterium
ATTTTTTCAATTTTTTCTATTAATTCATCTTCAAAAACATCTAATTGAAACTCTCATACCTTTAATTTAAAATTATCCTCATTAATATTAACAACTTTTATTAACTGATTATCTAAAGGTTTAAAATCAATATTATCAACGAATAAAATCCCACTTATATCTATATTACTGTGTGGATTATTTAATATATACTTTCCCTTTACATTTCTTTCCTTAACAAGATAAATATATTCAAGCAATTCTTCCAAACCCCTTATTGAATAGCTTTTATCTGTAGTATATTTGACTTCACCAATAACAACTTTAAGAAGCTGATTATTATATTTATCAAATATCTCTAACAAAATATCTGGTCTACCATTCCAGAGATTACTGCGTAAATCACTTTCTCCAAAAAGTTCTACTGCTATAGTTTTAGTATCCTCAATAATCTTTACTTTTCTCTTTAAATACGAATTATCGACATTTCTGATCTCATCCAACCCGATACTAAATAATAAATTATTTGAACCAGTACTATCATGGTATAATTTATATATGAATTGTTTATCCTCCCATTTAGCTACCATATTATTAGTACCGTCTACTATATACATCTCTTTATTTGAAGTATTGTTTCTAATTAAATTAATAACCCAATACATTTCAAATAAAGTATTTTCATCGCTAATTTCAATAAAGGTATCTTTTAATAGCTTATTAGCCTCTTCTTTATCTATATCAAAATTTAAAATTTGATTATACAAACCTAATAATTGGGCTGCTTCTCTATATAGTGGATTCCTATTTTTCGAGACATCTTCAATCATTCTATCCGTTACATTTATTCCATTAATATTTATTCTATTAATATAAACATTTTTTTCATATATATGTTTTACTATTTGATTTATCCCATTACCATTTACATACCATTCATAATTTGAAAATTTATGCATATTAGGGTCTTTATAAAGAATATCATAAAGAATCTCCAAAAATTTCTTTAAAACAATATTTTCCTTTGTATTATACAACTTGTCCCTTTCGTCACAAACAAATACGGTTTTATCACTATAGTTAGTATTCATCCTATAATTATTGGTCTTATACCAGTCAATATTTCCCTTAACCTTGCCATGATATATACTTTGACTTAGGTGAGTGGATGTTTTTAAATTTATAATTCTATTTTGAAGCTCCATTATATATTGTCTCACTTCCTCCTTTAGCAGAAAGTGAATTTTTAATAAATCTTCAATCCTAGTTATATTTAAATTAAACTTATTAAAAAAAGGCAAAGGCGATAATTTCCCAGACTTTAAATATATTATTAAATCATCACTTATAGACCCTAATAATTTTTCTTTACTTGTTTTCATTTTCAATTCTCCTAAGAAGTTTAAATTCTAAAAAAATCTCTAATAAATGAATTCAACCTACTCTTTCCCTGAGTAAAATTTTCTATACTAGATTTATACAATTCTTCGGTAAATTTAAAAATTTCATTTTCCGTAAGTCCTTCAAATTGAGGAAATACATATAATATTAAAGCTGAAGTATAATCACCTTGTATACTAATATATCTAGCCATATCTTCTACTATTGCTGGACCAATAACCCTATATTTATTAATTATATTCCAAACTTCAGCTAATCCCTTTTGAAGATTTACATTATTTATACTCTTATCTTCAATACCCCAGAGTTTGAAATAATTATTTAAAAGATCTTTGTCTATTTTTTCTGGAATACCTATGGGAATAAAGGCAAATCTTCTCATAAAAGCATAGCTCATCTCATAAAGTGAGGTTTTGTCTAATGTATTCATTGTACCTATAATTCTCCAATCTTTAGGTATTATGTATTCATAATCATTAAAGTCTTTTTCCTCACTACTCTTTTCTGGTCTTAAAATAATATTTTGTTTTAAATTAGATTTAAAGCTTAAAGTCATTTCATCCCCTGTCAAAGCAGAAAATAAAGATCCAAAGGCTTTATCTATATCAGCCCTATTAATTTCATCTATTATTAACCATTTATTCATAGGTCTATTACTTTCTTTATCCTTAAATAATTGTAAAAAAACTCCTTCGTCAAAATATAATGTTCCATCCTCTTTTGGCTTATAGCCACCAATAGTATCGTAAGATGACCAATCAGACATAGCTGTAACCATTTGATATTGAGCACCATAACTTTCACATATTTCTTTAGCTAATTTAGATTTACCTGTTCCAGGAGGACCTACTAAAATTATATGTTTCCCAGATTTAATAGCAGTGGAAACTTGATTGGCGATAATATTTCTATCCTCAAAAAACAACCTATTAATTTTAATCTCCCTATTAAAATTAATTTCCAACGAAATTTCCTTTTCTTCCTCGTTGTCATCTATTTTCTCTTCATTAGTTTCCCCACCTATATCCTTAGAAAATTGGTTATTTACCCTTTTGAATTCTTCAAAAACTTCAATAAATTTCTTTTCCATATCCTTATAATTAAATTCTTCTACTGTTTTAATGGACTTTATATCTCTTTTTAAGGATTTATCTACCTTTAAAAGTTTATCCCCATAATTTAATCCATAAGAAATTTTATCGAATCCTAATTCTTCATCCACAAATCCAATTTCAAAATATAATTGGGCACAAACTCTATGGGTTTCTTTCCCCTTAGGATAAAGTACAAACCAAACGTTATCAGTTCCAAAATTATTAGGACCATAAAAATCACAAATGAATTTATTTTCTTCAAATTCATAGTCTTTAAAAGCATCTATTGTTCTTATGCTTTCAAATATTCTTTTTAGTTCTATATTTACTTTATCCTTATACTTAAGATAATAAAAGGGGAATAATATTTTAAAATTATTGTATGCCCTTGTGATATCCTTTTCATATTTATCTTTTTCTAATTCTATTATGTTTTCAAGCTCATCTATGTCTATTTTCCCATCATTTATTATCTTTTCTGCAATTTTATATCTAATATTATTAATCTTGTCCTCTCCATGATATCTATTATAAATTTCATCTATGGAATCCCTATCCATTTGATTAATATAATCTAAAAATAAATTATCATCTAAGGAGAAGGAATTAATTATATCTGCATGTTCGTATATATATTTAACACTTACCCTTGTATAAAGTGATCTATAATTTGCTATGCAAAATATAAAATCCTGAACATCTAGCATATTGAGGTTCTCTTTATAATTATTTTCCTCGAAATATTCTAATAAAATTACACATAGATCATAGTAATCAGAGTATTTTGCTGGTATGCCACCTAAAGTATATTTGAGCCCAAAACTATTGAGAAGATTTCTAAACGTATCTTCCTTGTATAAAGGATATTTATTTAAATCATACCCTGCCAACAAATAAGAAAATAAGGGTGTACTTAAATTAATGTTCCTATCATAAGCCTTACCTTGTTCATAAAATCTTTTTATCCTATCTTCTATATCAATAGAACCTTCAAACAAGTAATTTAATAATTCTGCTACTTCTGTTGGATTGGCCTTCGTATATTTAACTAAATCATCTAAATTAGTCCAATGCACGAAACTACCGCTACTAGGATTCTTACTCTGATAAAACTTAACTATATCTAAAACATTTTCAGAGGTAATCCTTTTATCTAACATGTATTCATTAATTTCTTTAAGAGCTGTCCCTTTATATTGTTCATAGTATTCATCTGATAATTTAAACTTTAAGTATTCGTCCATAGCAATGGAAATATAATTACCATTAAATATTTCTGATTTTAAGTCCTCGATTCTCATACTCGTCCTCCTAATTCTGTAAAAGTTCTCCCTTGAATTTCATTTATTCTATTAGATCCTTTATCTATTAAATACATAGTATTCGTCCTTTCTATTCCTTCCCTACCCACTTTATAAAGAAATCCCAATCCTTTACTGTTCCATTATTATTTAGTACCCCAAGATATACCCCATCACCTTTTCATTTACCCATTGGAAAATTTCCATTAGTTCACTAGATTCTATGGCTATGCTCATGGATAGATTTTTGGGATTATGGTATTCCCCCCAGTTTCTTTCCCTTGTAAATTTTGAGACTTGGTTTTTTAGTATTACAATTTAGCATCAAATATAATTTCGATGAATTATTGTACCAATATTAGCAATAGGTATGTTAATTTATAAAATTCACTAAGCCTTAACTAATTCTTTGTTTAATATTGTTTCTAGGCCTTGCATAGCATATCCCCTTGTTAGCTTATCATGACAATATTGATTATAATAATTTCTTAAACAATTATAGCAACTAGTGTCCTGCTTTTCGCCTCCACATGAACAGCTAGATACTTTTTCAAGGGCATTGGTTAAAGAATTAATAAATTGTTCTTCATCTAATAATCTTTTAACATGGCCTGCCCCACCTGGTACGGTGTCGAATAATACTATAGATTTGGCATGTGAACTTTTCACATATAATGTCCCGTCAATATCACTTCGATCAATTTCTAAAGCCGAGGACATACCTTCAATTATTGCATACATTAAAGATTCCCAAAAGCCTTCCTCCATATTTACATCACCAAATATGTTTTGAAATTCTATTTCTACTATATCTGTTTCAAAATCATACCCTAAGGCAACTCGTTCAAATATACCCTTGCACTTCTTGCCTTCTGGGTTTTTGTGAGATGCTGGTTTTCCCCCTACTGTCCCATATCCACAATTCTTACAAATATTAAATCCACCGCCCTTTCCATTATTAGTTACAGTAAGCAAGCCGTGATTCTGGGCACTAAGCTTTATTATTTTATTACCAATTACAAATTCTTTTTCCTCTATAATATTGCCATGACCAGAGAAATTCTTTCTGCTAGAATATGTTTTTTCTGGTCTAGTATTACCTGGATCCTTTACCGATGCCTCAGTTATAAAGCCAAATTCTGGCATCATATAAATTCCCGAATGTATTTTCCCACCACATATAGGGCAAGAAGATATATCCTTTTCCCTAACAGACAGAGTTGTATTAAAATATCCACAATTGCAGCTATAAAACCTTTTACGTATTAAATCTTTTTCCCTGACTTTTTTTACATATCTACTAGTCCATAGTTTTCCATTTGCAACAACCTGACTTTCAGGAGCATATTCTGAAATAGCTATTTGTAAATCCCTATTTAATTCCACATTTTTAGCTTCCTGGATATGAAAATTTGCTTCCAAATCTACTACATCGACTGGAAAACCATATTTAGGAAGTAAGTTCTTCTGTGAAAAATAATTTATTAAAGGTCTTCTTTTAATTGTATTAATTGTTTGATGTAGTTCTCTAGCAAGCATAAAATCATTACTACTAGCTGCCTGATTTTTAGCCTCTTCTAATTTTTCCAAATCATCATGAAGCTCAGTAGTTATTTTAGTCATTACACCATATTCTCCATAAAGATTATCTACCCAGTCCCAAGTATCTATTTCAAGTTCCAAATGGAGTTCTTTAGGTACTATTCTTTTAATTAAATCATATAAATCCCCTGGTTCTTCTTTTAAAAATTCTTTAAATAAATCTGGACCTGGTACAACATTTTTAAAAAAGAAATCGTTAACTGTTTTAAAATAACCACTATGTCTTTTCCAAAAAGCAGATAAAGCACAAGCATACATATGTCTTTTAGCAATTTTTGTATTACTTATTTCAAAATACGGGGGTTTTATAGTTCCACTTATCATTTTATAAGGGTCTGTAAAATTGCTAAAATCATGGGAAGCCAATCTAGAATAAGTTAAAGCATATGCTGTGGAATCTAATCTTCTACCTGCCCTTCCTGCTCTTTGTGCATAATTTGCAGGGGTAGGTGGCATGTTTTTCATAAAAACAGTTTCTAATTCTCCAACATCCACCCCTAATTCAAATGTTGTTGAACAACTTAAAACATTTATATCTCCATTAATGAATTTATTTTGAACCTCTGCTGCATACTCTGTTTTTAATTGTGCAGTATGTTCGCTTGCCCTCATTTCTTCAAATTCAAAATTTGCAAAAAGATTTTTGTAATGATTTTCCTTATATTCTTCATCCATATCTATTTCATACAATACACCATCACATCTATAAGAAGAACATACATTGTTAATATTTATAGTAGTAATCTTATGGCATTTACTACATTTATAATAATTTACATTCTCATCTAATATTCCTGGACTTACTTTAAATAGTATGGGATCCAATTTAATTATTGCACCATAATCCTTATCATATTCATTTATAATATAGGGATATATTGGACTCCTATCTTTTGTAAAAATATCATACAAATTATCTAAGTCTTCCATTAAAACTTTCTTATCATTATTTAAACCTTTAGCCTTATACACCTTTGACAAATAATCCAATCTACTATTGCTATAGGCCTCTTGCGAAGGTTCCCAAGATTTTATATCATATCCTCTTTTACCTTTCTTACTTGCATTTTTAACTACCCTACTAAATGCTCCCTGAAAATTAATAGGCGAAAAATATGGATCTGTTGGTTTGATATACTCTGGATACTCAATAGCCCTGTGTATTCTAAATTGATTAAATAGATAATTGTATAAACTAAGCATATCCTTTTCACTAAATCCTTTTTCCTTTAAAAAGGGCATGTTTAATAATATACTGCTATTCTTTAAAATTTCAAAATTAGGAGAGAAGTGCAAATATCCCATATTGCACAATGAATTTGGCGAACTGGAAATAAACTCTCCCATAATCCATTTCCAAATTTCTATTTTATTAGATTCTATAGTACCATGCAAAATATTTTTATCCATTGCAAATCTTTCAACTCTACGATGATAATCCTCTAATGACCAGCCATTCTCTATACAGGTTTTACCATTATCAAGTATTACTTTTGTAAGTATGCTTTTTATTAGCACATCTTTATAGCTTGAATTTAAATATGTAGCAAAATATGCTGCACTTTGCCTATTGTCAGAAAATATTAAAAGCTGCTTATTTACTTTGTCCTCTTCTATTAAATCCCCAAATATATCATTTTTAGAATCATAGCTTTTACTGGTTTTCGGCTTGTTTGGAATTTTATTATATAATGCCGTAGCTAAAACACTAGATACTGCATCTTCAGCTAGAAAAAACCTCCTCACTATTGGGCCATTAGGGTTCATGCCACCACATATCCCACATTTTTTAACTAATTTCTCCCTGCTTTCTACCTTTAATAATTTTACATGTCTATTATTAATACAATCACAAGTTTTCTTCCCAATATCCTCTCTTATGGCACCACATTTAGTACATAGATTAAATACGGAAAACTTAGGATACTCCTCCATACCATCCAGTACTAATTCATCCTCATTTACAGTACTAATATAAGTATTATCTTCTAAAACTGCAAAATACTTTAAACCTTTATCTTCTTCAAAATACTTATTATCATATTCTTTTAAATAAGAATAGCCAGTTTTTTCATCCTTTACAACTTTTCCAACTAAATACAAAGAATTACATCTTCTACAAGTACCGATTTCAAATGCCTTATACTCTTCTCCATTTATCAATGCCTTATTCATTCTTTCTAAGTAAATATAAGGCTTATGGGCAAATACCACAAATGCTCCTTCTAATGCCCTAATAAAATAATGGTATCTAGCTGGTATTAAAGATGAATGATTATCAGATTTACGTACATAATTACAAACATCGATTAAAGAGGCCATATATTCCTGGGATTCTTCATTATCTGGAAAAATTTTTTTAGATAATTCCTTAAAATCTATTGGACCCTTTGAAAGTATAGAAATAGTGTTGTTTATTCTTTCATCTCCTAAAAGGATGTCATATAAAATTCCCCTATAATTTCCAGTATTTGCTTTATATGCTTCATCTACAATGTTTAAAGGAATATTTGACTCTAATAACATTTCTTTTAGATTACGAAAATCATTGTTTATAATGCTTATTAATATTTTTCCATATAAACCGCACTCTGGCTTTCCCCATATATCTCCCTTTTCTAAATCTTGTTTTGTCGCTTCTACTATATCTTCTTCACTAAATTCTTCTCTAAATAGTTTGTGAGCAAAGTTCGCAATCTTAGGAAAATCCTCTCTGCCACTACCTAGGGAAGCACTGGTGAGAATGCATCTAATTTCCCCTTCCTTAAGGCCAATAGTATTTTTTAATCGAGATAATAGCATAGACATTTCAATTCCATTTGTTCCAGTATAAGTATGTGCCTCATCTATTACTATGAATTTCCATTCATTAGATAATTCTCCTTGAAAAAACACATTATCGTCAGGCCTTAGCATTAAATACTCTAACATTGCATAATTGGTCAATAAAATATTTGGAGGCGTTTCCTTCATCTGTTCCCTAGAAATTAACTCATTTTCTAAGGGCTCAATCTGATGCATTCTTACAAATTTATCATCAGGATACTTCTCCTCTGTTTCCCCAGTGTAGATCCCAAAAGTGATTTCTGGTTCATTTTTAAGCAATTCTCTTAATCTTTTCATTTGATCATTAGCAAGAGCATTCATTGGATAAAGTAGTAATGCCCTCACCCCTGGTGTTAATTCATTTTTATTTTTCTGTTTAAGCAAATAGTCTAATATAGGTATCATAAAAGCCTCTGTTTTCCCACTACCTGTTCCAGTTGCAACTACTACATTTCTATTTTCAGAACATATTTTTTTAATTGCAATTTCCTGATGCTCGTACAATTTTCGATCTAGTGGAAGCCCATGCGAATTAAAATCTAAAAAAGCATCACTTAATACCCCTTTGTTAACCAATTCTAATATATCAGAACCCGTGGCATAAGATGGTGTAGCCTCAATTATAGGCCCCTTTGAAAACTTACTAGAATCCTTTAGTAAGTTTTTCAACTCCATGTTAATCAATTCATTTTTTATAGACAAAGTCGTGGCGGCATAATTTGAAAATCTTTCAAACATAAAATTTGAAGTACTAACTGGATTTAAACCCATTATCTAAACCTCCCTAATAACATAAGATATATTCCCCAAAGGGGCTATAATATTTTTATCTTTGTTAATTTCCCAAAAAACCCGTCCATTTTTAGGATCATATTGTGCCCCATCATTGTCCTCATCAATTAAAAATGGTAGTACTTTCCTTTCTGTATCAATATAGAAATATACATTTTGTGTAATACCATTTATAAGTATACTTGATCTATAAATTTCTTCCCCAACAAAATTTTTATATTCAATTTTTTCAATTATAGCCAAATCTATTGGTTTCTTGATGGTATAAACTTCCCCTTTATTTTTAAACCCCGTAATTAAAATTCCATTATTTAATATTTTATCTATTTCTCTAATTTTAGATTTTAATTCTATATCTATTGTCCCAGCTACTATTGTTTCTTCTTTTTCCCCAAAAGCATCTCTATATTCTTCTTGGTATAGGATATTTATTTTTATTTTATTGGATACTAAATCCTTCTTTTTAATATAAACATATATTTGATCTTCGATTTCTTTTTTAACTATGGTCCTATTTTCATTTATTATTTCTAAATATTTTGTTTCCCCGAATGCAAAATTTTCATCAAAGTCAATTCCTAAAATGTATTCATCCGCCTCTTCTTTTTGATGAACTTCTATATTGCTTAATTTCCATTTACCATATATTTGTAATATATTCCCCTCTTCTATTAGAATGCCACTATCTTCAGCCCTATAATTTAACTGTGCACTATCTATTCCATGGAATATGTCAAAATATTGTTCTATACTTGTTTCTGCCCTACCTTCTTTTAAATACAATCTTGTTCCAAAATAATAATGATCATCAAATATTAATATGGATTTTACTCTTTTACTATTGGTTTCCCATTGTATAAAAAGGTTCTTTAAATTTTCCTTTTTATTTCCATATAAAATGCCTCTTTTAGGATATTCCTTCCCGTCCCTATCATATATTCTCATATTTATAATAGGCACTTCCACCCAAAGTCCTACCCATCCATGTTCATTATAATATATTGAAAAAGTTTCTCCACCTTTGTTTTCTAGAGGAATTAAATATTCCATTTCTTTTTGTTTATATTTAGTATTAGATAATCTCATTCCCCTCGCTATTTTAACACTTAGACCTTTATCTATATATTTAAATTGTACTTTAGGCAGGAAATAAAATTCATCCCCTAAAATCTGTTCTCCATTTACATGGGATAGTACAATTTTAACTTTGTAGGCAGTGTTTTTTAATTTTAATAATTTATAAATATTAATCCTAGTAATAGATTCATCTTTATTTTCCTTGAACTCTTCCATTGAACACTTAAGTTTCCTATCATATACCAAATTATCATTTAAATATATTTTTAAACCTATCAATTTAGAGTCTATATCCATATGGTTTACAAGTAGTTCAGGCATAGTTCCAGTAACTATAGGTAAGTTATCGGAATAGATACCCTCTATAAGTTGGTAATTATCTAATTTAAAAATGTCATAATCTGTGGCTATAATATTATATACTTTATTTTTACCTTCATCATATAATGTGATTTTATCTTCATTTAAATAAACTTCAAAAATTCTATAATTATGAAATAATCCGTATTCTCCTATTATGGTAGCATTATTTATAGACCAGGACTTTTCACAAATTATATAGTAATATCCATTTTTCACCCTATTTTTATTTAGAAAGTTACCCTTTTGGTCAAATATCATTATTTCGTCTAGGAAAATTTCATGAGTTTCTCTCAAGTTATACCAATTAAAAAACAAACACTTATATAAATTAGAATCTATTAATATTTCCATTCCCTTAATATATAGATTTTTATTTGAATAGATGTAATCAATATCCATAGAGTATGCCTTTCCATTCTCATCTATAAGGCTATATTTAGGTTCATCTTTCCCTTTGCCCATTCTAAAATTAAAATCCTGCTCAGGAACTATAATCTTGAGAAGCAATTTCTCTGTATCCAATTGTATATAAGGTTTTTTCATAGATTGTAATACTAATCTTTTTCCCCCAGTAATAATACCTTCATCACCATCATCTGGCACAGGAGTCTCAATTTCCTTAACAATTTTTATTTCAGGCCCACGTTTAGTCCACTCTATAAAAATTTCATATAAGGGATGGCTTTCATCCATATCTTTCGTGGAATAATATGCTCCTATCATCTGTATTGTTTCCACCATGAAATTTTTAAAGTATTCAGGATAAGATATTTTTAAATTATATAATGAAGCAGTTAGAATTTGATCTATAGTTGAATTTTTCTTAAATTCTGCAATATCCTCATATCTTTTTTCCCTTTCTAATTCTAATTTTACAGTCTCTAATTCCTCATTTAATTCAGTATATCTTTCAATCTCAGCCCATCCTTTTTCTAGTACCCCCTGCCCTAATGTTGCTATTTTAGTTTTCATAGACAATAAGTTTTCTCTCTTTACGGCTAATTTATTGTTTAACCTCCTATTTTCTTTAATTATTTGTTGCTTTTCATTCTCCAAAAAATGAGCCTTATCCTGTGCAATGCCTTCTACATCATCCATTAAATTATTTATTCCCTCTAAGTTTTCTATATTTTCATCATTGCTAAATCTAGAACATAATTCTAGAAATGAAAATTCTAATTCTGTAATCTGTCCATTAATACCATTGATAATATTAATTTTTTTATTTATAATTTCTATATTTTCATGATTTAAACTATAAAGCTCTTCTAAATCGTGAACTTCAGTTTCTAACTTTTTCACATCTATGGGCTTTATGTTCTTTATTTCATCATCTATTTCGCCAAGTTCTTTTATTTCTAATAATATTTGTTCTTTTCTTTTTTCTAAAAATTCTATTTCTTTTTCTATTTTTCTAAAATCTATATCTTCACTAAATATATCATCCCATATATTATCTATGGCCTCTTCACTTGTATCCTCTTCTAGGACTACATCATAAATCTTATTTAAATAATCAAATAAATCATATGCATAATGATTACTAATATAGGTATGCATCAATATGGGAGATAGATATTTTTTCCCCGTACCTTCCTTTATCTGCATCAATTCGTTATCATTTAATACTTTTAAAAATATATCTCCGAAAAAATCTGTGCGAATTATATTGCCTTTTGATGGTTTAATTTCTAATTTTTCTAATATATTAAACCACATTCTACCATCTTTATATCCATATACAGTACACCATACTATAAACAAAGACACTGTAATAGGAAATTTATATTTCAATAACAGTTTATTATGTCTGTAGATTATGCTAATATGTTTAGCTATATCATCTAATTCATCCTGAGATACCTTAATTTCCCTAAGTATTCCAATTTGGTTTTCTTCTAATTCTTTAGTGTATCTTTTTTCATATTCTAACAAAATATCTTCTGGTTTTGCGTAGTTTCCCCCCATAGTATCACACCTTTTCCAATAGGCTCTTTATTTCTTCTAGCTTTTCTTTAATATGGTCTAGCTCCTTTAAAAATTCTTCGTTTTCCTTTAGCTTTTCTTCTAGACCATTTATAGTGTTTTCTTTATAAGTAATTGTCTCATTTTTATCATCTATGGTTTGATTTAATTGGGTAATTGTAGTTTCATAATAATCTAGGATATTTTTAAATGTATTTAATTCATTTTTAATACTATTTATAGAATTGCTAGCCAATTTCAGCGGTTCATCTTTGACCTTTTCAACATTCTTAATTACCTCAATATTTTCTGTGTCTTCATTTTTCAAAAACAATTTATTAATTATTCTTTTAAAATCTATAAATTTAAGATTGTTTAGAAATGCAATCTGGATTAAATCTTCTTCTTCAATTTCCCTAACAAGGTTTTTGGCTTTTACATTAAAAAACCTCACAATAATTTTGTCCATATTTTCTCCAAATACATCTGCTATTTCTAAATCTGGATCTATTAAAACCTTTTCCCCCCATATATATTTACCATTGGATCTTAGTGGTAAACCCTTATTTTGTTCAAGCCATTGCTTGTGAAATTCAAGAATATACCTTGTCCAATTTTTCCTTTTGTTTTTATCTTTGCTTATATTATATATAAGGCTATGTATATTATCTATTTCTTGTTTCACTTGTATATCCTCTAAAAATCTAATATATGTTGCCATAGCATTTCTTATAGTACCATTACCATAATTACCAAAATCAAAATACTTTCCATCTAAGCTATAATCCTTTGAAACATTTCTTAATAAATCTAAATTAGTTTCATTGTATATATCTAGATACTTATCTGTATTTTCTGAGTAATGCTTTGATATTTTATCAATTGAAAGAGTATAATTATATGCTGTACTTGGTAATTTGTTTTCTACTTCTTTCATCCATTTTTCAAATTTGCTTTTCATAGGATTCCTCCTTTAACCTACTTTAAAAATAATGGCTAGGGGTCCCTAGCCAATTAAATTTCTTTTTTTAATTTTTCTACTTCTTCTTTAGAAAGGCCTGTTGCTTTTATTACTAAGGCTATTTCTGCACCTTCTTTTAACAAGGTTCTTGCTATTATCTTTCTTTCTTCTTGTCTACCTTTTTCCATGCCTTTCTCTATGCCTTTTTCCATGCCTTTCTCTTCTATTTTATCTAATATACTCACCTTAATAGCCTCCCTTCCTTCTATTTTTTCAATTTTTTCTATTAATTCATCTTCAGAAACATCTATATGAGTTTGTTGTATATAGTTTAAATATATCCTTATAAAATATATTAATTCATCTATACCTTCCTCTTCTACTGCATCCTGTGTTACTAACAAAAATTTTTCTAATACTATCTCCACATCTTTTTCATGGGAAAATTTAAATGCCGTTAGCATCATGGCTGTTAATTTTGTATATTTTTCAAAAACATCTTCCCCAGCTTTTCCAATATTATATAGATCATATTTAAATACAGGTATTCTTTCTTGGAAATAATCTGGTAAGCTATAAAAGTCTGGAATCATATCTCTCAAATCTGTTTTAATATTCCAATTTTCAGGTCCATGATAAACTACTAATGGCAATATTATTGGTAATTCTTCTTTTCCTTGTTTTTGAATTATTTCAATCCATATTTCTAGTATATATTTGTTTAATTGAAATGCAGTCAATTTATCTCTATAGGATTTATGTTCATATAAAAAACAAATATATGCATCCTTACCATTTATTTTTGTACTATATATTAAATCTGAAAAAGCCCCTTTTAATTCTTCATTTTCAAATGAATCTCTTGCTAATTCTATATTATCTATATCTATTATATCCAATGCTTCCTTTGGTATATTATTTTCTAGAAAATTTTTTGCTATTCCCTTCTGGCTAAATACTTCTTTGAACATAGCATCATGTTTATTTACTATTTCATTACCCATGGTTTCACCAACTTTTGTTTTCTTAGTTATATTATATCAAAATATTTAGTTAATTACATTAAAAATAATATTTTAATTTAAAATGCTTTTACCAAAATTCGAGTTGTACCAGATAGCTTTTGTGTTGCTATTTCCTTGCCTATTTTTTCAGTATTTCCATGGTGTATCGAGGCATAAACTATTAGCGTTTTCAAAACTATCCCCCCTTTTGTATAATATGTTTGTATATTCTCACCTTTGAATAGATGGCAAACAAAACGTCCCTTTGCCATATTATCGCTAACAGTTTAACTTTTGTTATTACTTGAAGAATTAAGCAATGGCCTAAGCTGAGATGTATTAAAATTAATCAAGTTTGATTTATCATCAAATCCAAACTTCATAGTTATAGAATCTACAGACAATACTTTACGAAACTCGCCCATATTTATACTAAATTTAGCTGTATTAGTACCTTTTTTAATACCACCCATTTCTACTTTCATAATTACATCTCCGTCAGGAGGATTAAAAAAACTAGAATCACAATTTCTTGAACTTTCATAGTTTAATGTAAATTCTACTTTATCACCAACCTTTTCTGCTTTTAAAGAATTAACCTTAAAGCCACCGTTTGAATAGTTACTATGAAATTTAATATTTCCATCAAATGCAGTTTGATTATCTAGTCTAGGGTTAAAATTACTTTTAGCTGGACAATCCCAATACTCAATTAATCCAAAATAATGATAAGATAATACATTATTAAGGTTAAACTGATAATTTCCATCAAGAAGCATATCCGTATTTTTTAATATCTCCTGCACATAGACTAATCTTCCTAAATTAAAGCTCTCACTTCTTGATTTTCCTAATGCCCTACCATACAGATAATTAAGGTAAAAGTAATAAAAATTATTCTTTTTCATATTTTCTAATGAGGCATCATTATGCACACCGTTATTAGATATTATAGAAGATGCAGCCATAGCACTCATACACTTGCCA
>DAIMNI010000053.1:15533-16284 GCA_036720245.1 Tissierellia bacterium
TTCCTTAGCTATGTTATCTTTAGTAAAGTCTCCTATAACCTCTGTGTTAACAGGATAACACCCTTGTTTATTGCCATAAAGCTTATAATCGTTACTACTTAATATGTTAAACTCCTTATCTACCCTTTCCTTTAAAAAGTACCCAAAATCATCGCTATGATTGTTACTTGCAAATATTGGGTTTGAAAAATTAACAAAATTTCCAAAAGGTTTATTTTTTACTAAATCTACATACTTACTATTTCTATTAATATAGGAATTAATCTCACCTTTAGTAAGGGGAAGTCTTGAAACTGTCCATTCGGGTATGAAGCTAACATTAAGCTTATCATTAAATGCCTTGTATATGCTAAAATCATTTTTTAAGCTATTGGTATCACTTTTAAAGTTTGAGTAGAAGAAATCCGATTTATAATTTCCACTTTCATCTATGGAATCCTTCATTTGAATTTTAAAGTGAACGTCAAATGAAGGCACATCATTAGATGTACCAAAAATTTGTATACCCTTTAATCTTCCATTTCTATTTTTAGAATCCGTTTTCAGCATATCATATATTTCTGGGGCAGAATTATAACCAGAAACATCTTTCAACATACTTGTAGTTCCATCATCAAATTTCTTTATGTACCTGTTTATTGATTTTAAATCATTCTCTGATACCCTATTTTTATTATATAAAAAATATCTGTAATCTTTATCTAAGGTAACATCATGTGGATTAGCACAGTTTTTCTTTACTAATTCTATA
>DAIMNI010000054.1:0-15344 GCA_036720245.1 Tissierellia bacterium
TGATATTTCAAGCATTTCAACTATTTCCTTTACTAACAGCTTTAGAAAATGTAAGCTTTCCTATGGAATACAAGGGAATTCCTAAAGAAAAGGCTAGGGAAAAAGGAAAAGAAGTATTAAACTCCATAGGAATAGATGGAGACAAACAATCCAGATACCCATCTAATTTATCAGGAGGTGAACAACAGAGAGTAGCCATTGGAAGAACATTAGCCACAGGAGCAAAGGTAATTCTTGCCGATGAACCTACGGGAAATCTAGATGATGAAAATAGCGATAGAATTATAGATATACTAAAGCAGTTAGCACACGAAGAGGGGTTTTGTGTAATCATAGTAACTCACGATATGGAAATTGCAGAGGCATCAGACCATGTATGGAGAATAAAGGATGGAACTATTGAGAATATAAAATAGAGACTTGGGGGAAGGGATAGTTAGGCTATTCTTTCCTCTATAAGGAGAGCTATATTATGCTTAAAGGTGTGAAAAACAAATACATAAACAATGTTAAAGATTTTAGCCAAGTTTTTTCTTGGTGTATTAAGCTTTCTTGGCAAGTATCTCCAATATACACAGTACTGAGGGTGCTTTCAGAATTATTTAATCCTATATTAAATATATTAGGTGCTTTTATTTCAAAACAGATAATCAACTATATATCTAGCTCTATAGGTATCTACAATAGCAGATATATATATAATCTTTTAATTCTAATGGGATTAGTGGCACTTATTAAGGTAATTATGGTAAAAGTTCAAGTATATACTAGAATTGTCCATTCAGAACAGTTAGACCAGTGGATGGTAAAAAATATGATAGATTTTTCATTTGATGTAGATTTAGCCTATTTTGATGATCCAAGCTATCAAGACAAGATTACATCAGCTATGAGAGATGGAGCAATTCTCGTTCAAGCTTTAGGCTCAAGTATTTCTGCTATATCTGCTGCCATATCGCTTTTAATAGCCTTTATAATTCTTTCAAAAGAAAGTATTGTTTATGCTTTATTAATGGTAAGTGTTGCTATACCATCTGGAGCAGCTCTAAAATATTATACAGAATCCCTTTATGATCTAAGTTTAGAGCAAGTTTCCAATAAGAGAAAACTATCATATATCGAGAGCATTGCTTTTGATAGAAGATTTAGCCAAGATATGAGGCTTTTTCAATCTAGTAAAATACTTAAAGATTCTCATAGTGATTTATGGGAAACATTGTTTAATCAACGAAAGAAGATTTTAAAGGAAAGATCTAGAATAACACTTCTATTAGATTTTTTACCAGAGATAGTTCTTGTTATTATTAGTGGGCATATCATTTTTAATATACTAGATGGTAAATTATTAATAGGAGATTATGTATTCTTAACTGGACTATTGGGGCAACTTTGGTATTCTACATCTGGTTTTATAGCCTCCACCATGGAAATAATTGAAAATAAGTTGAGAATGAATAACTATCAGTCTTTGTTTAAATACACTAACAAGATTAGAGATGAAGGTCAATTGGAGCTAAACAAAGTAGAAAGTATTGAATTTGAAAATGTTAGTTTTATATATCCTCTTAGCAAGAAGTATGCCTTGAAGGATATTAGTTTCTATATTAGTTCTCCTGAACATGTAGCCTTTATAGGATTAAATGGTTCTGGAAAATCAACCCTTATAAAGCTGTTATTGAGATTTTACGAGCCAACTTCTGGAACTATTAAGATTAATGATATAAATATAAGATCCTACTCTATTTTTTCTTTAAGAAATGCTTTTAGTGTTTATTTTCAGGATATGTCTAATTTTGCCTTTAGTATTAGGACAAACTTCCATTTGACAAATCCAAATGAATCAGCTAATGATAATGAAATGATAGATGCATTAGATAAAAGTGATTTTATGGAAGTATTAAATTTAAATGAAGATGGATTAGATGCATATATATCAAAATTCTTTACTCCAGATGGTCTGATTTTGTCGGGAGGTCAAGCACAAAAATTAGCTTTAGCTAGAGTTCTATATAGGAAGAATACTATTCTCATATTGGACGAAGTATCTTCTAATCTAGATCCTGAAGCGGAGCATGAGATTTTTAATAAGCTACAAGAGATAACAGAAGATAGATTAACGCTATTCACATCTCACAGACTTTCTAATTTATCTTTAGCAGATAGGGTGATAGTATTAGAAGATGGTAAAATTATTGAAGATGGTAAACCAGAAAAATTGTTAAAGGACAATAAACGATATGCAGAGCTTTTTAGATACCAGCAAAAGAAATATATGATAAAAGTTGGGGGATAGATTATGAAAATAGCTGTAATAGATGAAGGAATAGTACCCACATTTAAAGATGAATTAAATATAGTAGAAGATTTGATGGTAAATAGTGAGAATTCAGTGGTTAATAGACCAGATAATGTTCCAGTCATAACAGATCATGGATTGAATGTATGTAAAATAATTAATATGTATGCCCCAGAGGCAGAGATTATAAGTATAAGAATATTTAGTACCATAGAAATGAAGACAAGTACTGATAAATTAATAGCTGCTTTTGAGTACTGCTTAGATAAGCAAATTCCGATTATACATTTGAGTGGGGGCACAGTAAATCTTTTCGACGATTATCTTTTAAGAGATGTAATTAAAAAGATTATAAACAACAATCAAATTATCGTGGCAGCCCATAGTAACAATAAAGGTCTTTCTTTTCCTGCTCTCTATCCTCAAGTTTTTTCTGCTAGAGCTGATGAGTTATTTGGCTCTTATTGTGAGGTTAATAATAGATGGGGGTATAGTTTTGTTTTTTCTTCTAATCACAAAATAAATCTAAATAAAAATATAAATTATATTACCCAAACAGCTAATAGTTATGCAGCACCAGTTTTAACAGCAAAAATATATAATATACTTAATTCTAAAAATGACAATAAGGTAATATTAAATGAATTAGGTATGGATAATAATGTATTTTTATGGGAATCACCATTTTTTTTAGATGATGTTACTATAATTAATCTTGACAATAAGGTTATTTTAAAAGAAATATTGCCTTTTGAAATTAAAAACATATACTATAATGTACCATTCGAAGTAAATAGTAAAGATTATATATTTATTCCTCATAATAATAAAGAAATCAATATCATAAAATTCAAAGAATTTTTAAGCCTATTACCTATAAATGATAATAGAATTCGCATATTTTATTTAGGTATCAGTAGTAATAATATTGAATCCATAATGAAATCTTATCCATTTGAGTTTTGTTTATTGCCTAATGATGATATTTATCCAATAGGCATTTCACATAATTATTTAAAGGATTGGGGCACCATATACTTCCAAGGTGATAGGGAGAATGTTTATTATATTATGGTTGGATTAAAAAATGCTTTTCTAGAGGATGGGTTTAATTGTTTTCCTATTTCAGATTATTTAGAGGCTACTTTATATGATATATACTATTTTAAGGATTTAGCTAAGTCTAGCAGAAGGGCACAATTAGAATATGCCCTAGAACCAGATGTGGAATTAGTATACTCTAAAGATAAATCTTATAGAGAAATAGAAGATTCAGTGCTAATTAAAGTTATGGAAGAAGGGGACATGCTCAATTTATTAATTAGTGTGGGAAATACTGCGGAAGAAGTAGATATATGTAGTGAGGGAGATTTTGAAATTTTACTAAGTAGAATTATAAATATGGTGGAGTAATTTATTTTCCCTACCGGAATGACTGGTAGGGTGAATAAAAGCATTCACCCCTACACATTAAACCTAAACAACACCACATCTCCATCCTGCATAATATAATCTTTTCCCTCTAATCTTATTAATCCCTTTTCTTTTGCTTCTATTGTTCCACCACATTCTAATAAATCTTTATAATTAATTACTTCTGCTCTAATAAAGCCTCTTTCAATATCTGAGTGAATTTTTCCCGCTGCATTTTGGGCACGGGTTCCCTTTTTTATAGTCCAAGCTTTTACTTCCATTTCACCAGCGGTTAAGAAACTCATAAGCCCCAAGAGACTATAACTGGCATTTATTAATTTATCTAGGCCAGATTCCTCTAATCCTAATTCAGATAAGAATATTTTCTTTTCATCTCCATCTAATTGAGATATTTCTGCCTCAATTTTCCCTGAAATAACCACTACTTGAGAATTTTCTTTTTCTGCATAGTTTTTTACTTCTTTAACATATTTATTTTCTTCACTATCTAATAAATCCTCTTCAGAAATATTACAAACATATAATACTGGTTTTAAAGATAATAAGCCAAAGGGCTTAATTAAATCTATTTCTTCTGGTTCAAATTCTAGATTTCTCAAAGGTTTACTATTTTCAATTGCTTCTTTTAATCTAGTTAAAACCTCATATTCTTTTTTATAAGATTTATCAGCTTTAGCTAATTTTTCAACTTTATGAAATCTATTTTCTATGATTTCAAAATCAGCTAGCATTAATTCTAAATTAATAATTTCTATATCGTCTACAGGGCTAATTTTGCCCTCTACATGAGTGATGTTTTCATCCTCAAAGCATCTAACTACATGAACTATTGAATCTACTTCTCTTATATGAGAAAGAAATCTATTACCTAAACCTTCTCCTTGGCTGGCACCTTTTACTAAACCTGCTATATCTACAAATTCTATTGTAGCTGGTACAATCCTTTTAGGATGTACCAATTCAGCCAATAAATCCAATCTATTATCAGGAACCTGTACAATTCCCACATTTGGTTCAATGGTACAAAAAGGATAATTTTCAGCTTCAGCTTCTGCAGCAGTTAAAGCATTAAAAAGAGTACTCTTGCCAACATTTGGCAAACCTACTATTCCAAGTTTCATCTATATCTTCCTTTCAAATTCCATAAAATTAACACAAGAACAATTATATATTATAGCTTAAATCTATTCAAGGAGATTTTTGTGTAATAAAATTCATAAATTATGAAAAACTATATTTAATCAATTAATTATGGAGGTAGGAAAATGAGAATAAATAAAAAGCTGATAATATTTATTATGCTAATTACACTAGGATTAAATACTATGGTAGGATGTAAAATGGATAATTCTATAGTGGAAGAAGAAGTAGATACTAACATAGCTGTTGGAGGTAAAGATTATGATACATTAATGAGATCAGAAAATATTTCTAATTTAGTAGTAGATTTATATGGTATAGATAATGCCAGTTCCATTATCTTTAACGATATAGTGGTAATAGCAGTGGAAATGGGGGTGGATAACACTTTTACAGATGATGTAAAAGAGATGATAATAGAAACTGTATTATCCAATGATAATGCCATTAGACAAGTGTTAATTACAGATGATAAAAAAATATTTGATCAAATTGAAACAATACTAAATGGCCTAATGAATGGAAAACCCTACGATGATTATGTTAAAGAAATAAACAGATTAATAGAGAAGTTAAAAAAACAATAGCAATAAAAAAAAATAATATGCTATACTAATAATTATATATAATATTGAGGAAGGTGAGTAGGAATGGATCCTGTAGCTTTTAAAGTTTTTGGGATAGAAATTATGTGGTATAGTATATTAATAACTACTGGGGTAATTATTGGAGCAATCCTTGCCTTTAGGGAGGCAGAGAGGGTAGGTATAGGAGAGGATAATTTAATAGACCTTTTATTATTTGCAATTCCTTTGTCCGTAATTGGTGCTAGAATTCACTATGTAATATTTTCTTGGGATTACTATGGGCAGCATCCAAAGGAGATTTTACATTTTAGAGGGGGAGGCCTAGCTATTCATGGTGCCATTATAGTAGGAGTCATAGTGGCTATTGTTTTTTCAAAAAAGAGGGGATTGGATTTTTGGACAATAGCGGATTGCTGTGCACCTTCTTTAGCTCTTGGACAAGGAATAGGTCGTTGGGGGAATTATATAAATCAAGAGGCCTATGGAGGACCTACAAACTTACCTTGGGGCATTTTAATAGATGGGGTAAGGGTGCATCCTACCTTTTTATATGAGTCCATAGGAGATATACTTATATTTTTCTTTTTAATTTGGTATAGAAAAAACAAAAGAGAGGTTTCAGGGGAAATCTTTCTATTATATATAATCTTATATTCTTCCATAAGATTTTTTATAGAAGGCTTAAGAACTGATAGTTTAATGCTAGGTTCTATTCGAGTAGCACAATTAATTAGCATTATAAGTATAGTATTAGGATTGATTTATTTAAATGTAAGGAGAAAAAAAAAGCATATATAATATAACAAAAACCTGCGAAATTTTCGTGGGTTCTATTTTTTTTACTTTTTTTTCTATGTTTTTTTGTCAATTTTCCTAGTAATTAATAGAATTTTGCAAAAACAGTGCCAAAGTCCTATCAAAAATTAGAATATTTTTCAAAAACAATTGAAGGAATTGGGAAAATAGTATAGAATAAATAGTAGATGGAGTAAAGTGGTTGGAAGTGGGGGAAAGTGAAAAATCTTGGGGTGATTAATATGTTTATAGGTGAATATCAACATATAATCGATGATAAAAGCAGAGTAATCATGCCTTCTAAATTTAGAGAAGACCTTGGTTATAATTTTATTATGACTAAGGGTTTAGACAATTGCCTTTTTGTTTATCCTAAAGAGGAGTGGACAGCATTAGAAGAAAAACTTCGTAAATTACCTCTTACTAATAAAGATGCGAGGGCTTTTGTTAGATTTTTCTTTGCTGGCGCCACTGAATGTACTCTAGATAAACAAGGAAGAATTCTTATTCCTAGTAATTTAAGAGAACATGCTAAATTAAATAAGGAAGCTGTAATAATAGGAGTTTCTACTAGAATTGAAATATGGGATAAGGATGAATGGGATATTTACAACGCAGATGATAGTTTATCTTATGAAAGTATTGCAGAAAAAATGGCAGAACTAGGAATTTAATAGGAGTGGTTTATTTGAATTTTGAACACAAACCTGTATTACTTAATGAAGTAATTAGTGGGTTAAACATTAAAGAAGATGGCATATATGTAGATGGTACCATAGGTGGTGCTGGACATTCTATAGAAATTGCTAAGAGAATTAAAACTGGAAAATTAATTGGAATAGACCAGGATATAAATGCAATTAATAAATCTAAAGAAGTTTTAAAGGATGAATTAGACAAAGTAATATTAGTACAGGACAATTATAGAAATATAGAAAATATACTTGAAGACCTAAATATAGAAAAAGTAGATGGAATACTCCTAGATATTGGAGTCTCCTCACATCAATTAGATGAAGGAATAAGGGGCTTCTCATATCACAAGGATGCACCACTGGATATGAGAATGAATCTAGAACAAAATTTTTCTGCATGGGATGTGGTAAATACATATTCTATGGAAGATTTAGAAAAAGTCATCTGGAATTATGGTGAGGAAAGATGGGCAAAGAGGATTGCAGAATTTATAGTAATGGAGAGGAAAAAAGCCAATATAGATACTACCTTACAATTAGTGGATATTATAAAAAAAGCTATACCAAAGAAATTTAGAATGGACAGTCATCCTGCACAAAAAACTTTTCAAGCTATTAGAATTGAGGTAAATGATGAGCTAGATGTATTAGAAAATACTATACCTAAAATGGTTAGAGTGTTAAATAAAGGTGGGAGACTATGTATAATTACTTTTCATTCTCTAGAGGATAGAATTGTTAAAAGGACTTTTAATGAATTGGCGAAAGATTGTATTTGCCCTAAAGAATTTCCTATATGCACTTGCGACAAGATTAAGGAAATTGAAATAATCACTAGGAAGCCAATTGTACCAACGAAATTAGAAATAGATGAAAATTCAAGGGCTAGAAGTTCTAAATTGCGAATTGGAATGAGGGTTTAAGTTCTAAATAAGGGGGAGGTAGAATAAATTGTTAGTAAATAAAAAGGAATTCGATACTTATTATCAGGAAGAAATTGAAACTATAATAGAGAGAGAAGAAAAGAGAAGAGCAAAAAAGAAAAAGAAGGCAAAATCCTCCTCAAAAATTTCAGCTATAATATTTGCAACGGTCGGTCTAGCATTATGTATATATATATTAAATGGTTATTCAAATATTACTAAAATGAAATTAGAAATTATAGAATTAGAAAATCAAAAATATGAATTAGAACGGGACAGGGAGGATTTAGTTGCTGAATTAGAAGCCATTAAAAATTCAGTTAGAATCGAGGAGAATGCAAAAATTAAATTAGGAATGGATAATCCAAGAGAAGAACAATTGGTTTATTTATCCATAGAGGAATTTAATGAAAATGAAGAAGCAGAAAGCAAAATATCATTGACGGAACAATTTAAAAATGTTTTAAATCTAGTATTAGGTGTTTTTAGGGGGGCTTAGTATTGACTAAGACTAGTAATACTACTAAAAAAAGATTAGTATTCGTATTTGTAGTAGTTGTAGCTGTTATTATTGGACTTATTGTGAAACTTGGGTATATACAAATAGTATCAGGGGAAGAATTAAAAAAAGGTGCATTAGAACAATGGACTAGGGGCATTGAGATTAAGCCTAAAAGGGGAATTATATACGATAAAAATGGGAAAAAACTTGCAGTGAATATATCCTCCTATACAGTATGGGCTAATCCTGCTGATATAGAAGATAAAAAAGGTACAGCTAAGAAAGTAGCGGAAATATTAAATCTAGATGAGAATATTGTATATGAAAAATTAAATAAAAAAGTAGATGCGGAAAAAATTAAACAATGGATAACAAAGGAAGAAGCAAAGGCCTTAAGAAACGCTAAATTACCAGGAATTAGCGTAATAGATGATAACAAAAGATTTTATCCTTATGAAGATTTTGCACCCTATATTTTAGGTTTTACAAATATTGATAATGAGGGTTCATATGGGGTTGAGAAAACCTATGATAAATATTTATCTGGTAGTCCAGGAAGATGGGTAAAAACTACTGATGCCAAAGGTAGACAAATGCCCTATGATGGGGAAAAAGTTATAGACGCAGAAAATGGACTAAATCTTGTATTGACACTAGATGAGGTTATCCAGCATTTAGCAGAGAAGGCTGCTAAGGAGTCGGTAATTGCAACTCAAGCCAAGAATGTTTCTATTATAGTAATGGAACCTCAAACTGGGGATGTATTGGCCATGGCTAATTTACCTCATTATAATCCGAATAATCCTAGGGAGCCATTAGATGAGAATAAAAAGCAAGAGTGGAAAGATATGCCTCAAGAGGAATTGCAAAAAGAATGGTTTAGTATGTGGCGTAATTATGCTATATCTGATGTTTATGAACCTGGTTCTACTTTTAAAACAATAGTAGCTGCAGCTGCTTTGGAAGAAAATGTAGCAAATGTAGATACTAATTTTTATTGTAATGGTTTTATTAGGGATATACCAGGGGCTTTATTAAAATGTTCTAGATGGTATAATCCCCATGGTCCCCAAACTTTAAAGGAAGGGATGGACAATTCCTGTAATATAGTTTTTGTAGACTTAGGTAGAAAACTTGGGAAAGAAAAGTTTTATAAATATATAAAAGCTTTTGGATTTGGAGAGACTACCGGCATTGAATTATTGGGAGAACAAGCGGGAATAATTCCACGAAATACTGAGTCTATTAAAGAAGTGAATCTAGCTACTATGTCTTATGGACATGGAATTGCAGTAACTCCTATACAGCTTATTAATGCAATAAATGCCATAGCCAATGGTGGAAATCTAATGAAACCTAGAATAGCTTCCCATTTAATTGATGACGAGGGCAATACGGTTATGGAAAATGATGTGGAAGTAATTCGTCAGGTTATATCTAAATCTACATCAGCTACAATGATGGAGATGATGGAATCTGTAGTTACAAATGGAACAGGAATTAGTGCTTATGTTCCAGGATATAAGGTGGCAGGGAAAACTGGTACAGCACAAAAAATTATAGATGGTAGATATGCACCAGGAAAATACATTGGTTCTTTTATAGGCGTAGCTCCAGCTTCAGATCCTAAAATTTCAGTATTGGTAATAGTAGATGAACCTATAGGAGTATATTATGGTGGTTCTGTGGCTGCACCTGTTGCAGGAAAATTAATTGAAGAAATTTTAGATTATATGGAAATAGAACCAGAGTTTACAGAAAAAGAAAAGGAAGAATTTGAATATACAGTTAAAGTTCCAGATGTAAGGGATAAAGCCATTGGAGAGGGAGGAAGAATTTTATTGGAAAATGAGTTAAAATATACTTCCGAATCCCTTAATATAAAAGAAGATTCTAAAATAGTAGATCAATTCCCATCACCAGGAATGGAAGTTTCTAAAGGATCCATTGTAGATTTATATTTAGATGAGGAATTTGAATCCAAAAATAAAATAATATTGCCTGATTTAATAGGAAAATCTAAAGAAGAAGTAATAAAAATATTAGATGGATTAGGGCTTAAATATCATTTTATAGGAGAAGGTAGAGCCATAAGGCAAGTTCCAGAAGGGAAAGCTCAGGTAGATAAAAATTCTACTATTGAAGTTGAATTTTCTGCGATAAAAGAGTAATATTGTTAAGGGGCGACTACTAAAGTTGCCTTTTAATTAATTAAATTTACTAAAATGGAAAGCAGGTGCTAATTTGAAATTAGAAACTATTATTAAGGATAGTGAAATTGAAGTAATTCAAGGGAATACAAATATTGATATAAAAGGAATAGAACAGGATTCTAGAAAAATAAAAAAAGATAATATATTTGTTGCAATAGACGGGTTTACAGTTGATGGACATAATTATATAGACGAAGCCATTAAAAATGGTGCTATTTGCATTATTGTAGAAAAAGATGTATTTATTGAAGATGAAAATATTACTATATTAAAGGTAGAAGATAGCCAGTTGGCATTGGCTAAATTTTCGTCTATATTTTATGGAGAACCTTCTAAGAAACTTAATTTAATAGGAGTTACAGGTACTAATGGGAAAACTTCTATTACATATTTAATAAAATCTATATTTGATGCAAAAGGGGAAAAAACAGGAATAATTGGCACAATGGGAACTGTAGTAGATGAAAAGCAATTGAACAATATTAATACAACTCCAGATTCTTTAACAGTAAATAAATATTTGAAATCCATGGTAGATGCAAATACTGTGCTATGGAAGTTTCTTCTCACGCATTAGCTTTGGAACGAGTAGAATATATGGATTTTCAAATGGGAATATTTACAAACTTAACAGAAGATCATTTAGATTATCATAATACTATGGAAGAATATTTTAAAAGTAAATTATGTTTATTTAACAAAGCTAAAAAATATAATATTATAAATATAGATGATCCCTACGGTAGGAGAATATTAGAAGAAGTAGAAAATGCTGCTCCAATTATAAGCTATGGAATAGATAATAAGGCAGACATTTATGCTACAGATATAGTATATAGTAATAAAGGAGTTAAATTTACATTAAATACTTCAGAGGATTCTATACCGATTAGTTTAAATTTATTAGGAAAATTTAGTATTTACAATGCATTAGCTGCAGCTTCCTGTGGCATTGCATACGATTTAAACTTATCTATTATTAAAAAAGGCTTAGAATCTATTGAGGGTATCAAGGGAAGATTTGAAATGGTACCTATAGAGGAAGATTTTACTGTTATTATAGATTTTGCTCACACTCCAGATGGTTTGGAAAAAGTTCTTACTACTATAGATCAATTTGCTGAAGGAAGAAAAATCGTGTTATTTGGAGCAGGAGGTAATAGGGACAAAACTAAAAGGCCTATTATGGGTGAAACTGTAGCAAAACATGCAGATTTGTGCATTGTTACATCAGATAATCCTAGATTTGAAGACCCAGATGCCATTATTAAAGATATTGTAGTAGGCGTAGAAGAAGCTAATGGAAATTATGTTACAATAACAGATAGACGAGAAGCTATAGAATATGCATTAAAAAATGCTAAACCAAAGGATATTATATTATTGGCAGGGAAAGGGCATGAAACTTATACTATAATTAAAGGTAAAACTTTTCCTTTTGATGAAAAAGAAATAGTATTAGATATACTAAAGAACATATAAATTTCATAGTAATATTTACTAGAGAGGAGAAAACAGATGATAGATTATATAGATATTATTAGGGTGATTCTCATTTCTTTTATTATAACCCTTATATTAGGACCTATAATTATTCCCATGTTAAAAAGGCTTAAAATAGGACAAAATGTTAGAAATGATGGACCAAAATCACATTTAGCTAAATCAGGAACTCCTACTATGGGAGGAGTAATAATGTTAGTAGCATTACTTATAACTACTGTTACTTCGGGAATGTTAAATAGGGATATGTTTATATTATTAATATCTACTTTTGGATTTGGAATGATTGGATTTATAGATGATTATTTGAAAACTGTAAACAAAAGGTCCTTGGGGCTTAGGGCTTATCAAAAATTAATAGGACAAATAATCCTAGCAGTAATATTGGCAGTATACCAGTCTAATACTTCTGTGTTGGGGACTAAGATTATAATACCTTTTTTAAACAACAGATATTTGGATTTGGGAATGTTTTATGTTCCCTTTATTGCCTTTGTAGTAGTAGGTACGGTAAATTCTGTTAATTTAACCGATGGCTTAGATGGTTTAGCCTCTGGTGTAACTTTAATAGTATTATCCTTTTTTGGATTAGTAGCTCTTAATTGGGGCTTTGGAAGTATTTCTATTTTCTCAGCTGCTCTAACTGGAGCTTGCCTAGGTTTTCTAATATATAATGCTTATCCTGCAAAGGTAATGATGGGAGATACAGGTTCTATGGCTTTGGGAGGGGCAGTAGCAGCAATTGCCATACTTTTAAATTTGCCCCTAGTTATTCCTATAGCAGGAGGTATATATTTTATTGAAGCACTATCTGTTATTATTCAAGTTACCTCTTATAAATTGACAGGTAAGAGAGTATTTTTAATGAGTCCTCTTCATCATCATTTTGAGGAAAAAGGTTGGGAAGAAACTAGAGTTGTAATTGTATTTTGGACAATAACCGTTTTACTTTGTTTAATAGCTGTAGTAAGTTTAAACTAAATTGAAAGTCAGGTGCAAATATGAATTTAAAGGATAAAAATATATTGATAATAGGATTAGGAATAAGTGGAGCATCTACTGTAAAAGCATTAAATAAAATTGGGGCTAATATATACATTTCTGATACTAAAGAAAAAGAGGATTTAAAAGAGTATTTAGATGAAATAAAAGATATAAATACAAAATTATATTTGGGCACTAATGAAGTTCCCTTAGAAGATATAGACCTAATAGTTAAATCTCCAGGAATTCCTATAGATTTGAGTATTTTCAAAAAAGCAGAAGAGAAAGGGATAGAAGTTGTTACAGATTTAGAATTGGCCTATAGAATTAGACTAAATGCTAATTTTATAGCTATTACGGGTACCAATGGAAAGACTACAACTACTACTTTAACAGGAGAATACTTTAAAAAAGCCGGTTTTAATACCCATGTGGTAGGAAATATTGGTGTAGGGCTACTTTGGGATATAGTAAATTCTAAAGAAGAAGACATTTTTGTAATTGAAGCCAGTAGTTTTCAATTGGAAAGCACAAAAACTTTTAATCCTAAAATATCCTTAATATTAAATATTACTCCAGATCATTTAAATTGGCATGGAAGTTTAGAGAACTATACAAATGCTAAGAAAAAAATATTTAAAAACCAAACTAAAGATGAATTTACCATATTAAATTACGATGATATAAATATTAGGGCAATGGCAAGTGAAATAAATTCTAATATTATTTGGTTTAGTTTAAATAATAAATTAGATAAAGGGATATATATAGAAAAGGAATCTATTATAGTGAATACTGGAGAAAAGCTTGAAAGAGTAATGGGAATAGATGAAATAATGCTACCAGGAAAACATAATTTAGAAAATGCTTTGGCATCTATTGCTATAGCTTGGATTATGGATATAGACTTTAAGATTGTAAAGGATGTACTAAAAACTTTTCCAGGTGTAGAACATAGAATTGAATATATAGATACAATAAATGGTGTTAAATTTTATAATGATTCTAAAGGAACAAATTCAGATGCTAGCATTAAAGCTGTAGAGGCAATAAAAGCCCCTATTATACTTATTGCTGGAGGAATGGATAAAGGTACAGATTTTGATGATTTTATTAAGGCTTTTAACAATAAGGTAAAGACACTAATATTATTAGGCGAAACTAAGGAAAAAATAAAAGATACTGCCCTAAAATATGGTTTTAAAAATATTTTTTTAGTAGATGATATGGAAGAGGCGGTAAAAATAAGCTTTAGTATGGCCAATAAAAATGACAATGTGCTTCTTTCACCAGCTTGTGCCAGCTGGGATATGTATCCTAGTTTTGAAAAAAGGGGAGAGGATTTTAAGACCCTAGTATATAATTTAAGGGAGGAGAATAATGGCTAAAAAGGATATAAAAAAGGCTCCCGATTTTACTTTGCTTTTGGCAACACTGCTTCTAGTGTTCATTGGAATAATAATGGTATTTAGTTCCTCTTGGCCTGAGGGGATTAAAAGATATAATAATGGTTACTTTTTTTTAAAAAAACAGATACGTGCTGCAGGTTTGGGTACTATTGCCTTATTATTTTTTATGAATTTTGACTATAAAAGACTAGATAGAATGTCAAGATTTATATTCATAGTGTCAATTCTAACTGGACTATTAATTTTTACTCCATTGGGAAGAGAGTATAAAGGTGCTAGGCGATGGGTGGGCATTGGTGATGCGACTTTTATGCCTTCAGATGTTATTAAACTAGGTTCTATAATATATCTATCTTCCTTTTTATCTAAAGGAAAGGATAAAATTAGGAATTTTTGGAATGGATTAGTGCCAGCCTTATTGATAATAGGCCTATCCTGTGGGATGATATATTTACAAAGGGATTTATCTACCACAGTTACTTTAGGTGCTACATTAATCAGCATACTCTTTGTAGCTGGCATGAAAATTCCTCATTTGTTTTTCCTAATGGTTTTAGCCTCCTTTGGGTTATTTAAGGCTATTACTGATGAAGACAATAAATATAGGATGAAAAGATTTACAAGTTTTTTGGATCCTTTTGCAGATAAAACTGACACTGGTTGGCAAGCAGTCCAATCTTTATATGCACTAGGTTCTGGGGGCTTATTTGGTCTAGGTTTAGGGAAAAGCAGACAAAAATTTTTCTATATTCCAGAACCTTATAATGATTTTATATTTGCAATTATAGGGGAAGAATTAGGTTTTTTAGGTGCCTTGGTAGTTATACTTTTATTTTTCCTAGTTATTTGGAGGGGCATTAGAG
>DAIMNI010000055.1:0-14843 GCA_036720245.1 Tissierellia bacterium
TTTGACGCTTTAATCATATTATAATATTATAATACAAAGTAAATAATAAACAGAACACGGGAGGTAATCAATGTATAATTTTAGAGAAGTAAGCGAAAATCTTTATTGGGTTGGTGGCAATGATCGTCGCACATCCCTATTTGAAAATATTCATCCTATTCCTGAAGGCGTATCTTATAATTCCTATTTACTTCTAGATGAAAAAACTGTACTTTTAGATACAGTAGATTGGTCAATAGGTGCACAATTTATAGAAAATGTACAATATGTTTTAGACGGAAGGCCACTAGATTATATGATTATAAATCATATGGAACCAGATCATGCAGCCTGTATAGAGGAAATAAGATGCCGTTATCCAGATGTAAAAGTTATTGGCAATAAAAAGACATTTGATTTTATGGAACAATTTGGATTTAAGGTAAATGAAAATTGTATTGAAGTTAAAGAGGGGGATACTTTATCCTTAGGGAAGCATGAATTTTTATTTATATCTGCCCCAATGGTACATTGGCCAGAAACCATGGCAACCTTTGATACTACTAATGGAGTATTGTTTTCAGCTGATGCTTTTGGGACTTTTGGCTCTTTAGATGGGAAATTATTCAATGATGAAGTAAATTTTGAAAGAGATTACCTAGTACCAGCTAGAAGATATTATACAAATATAGTAGGGAAATATGGCCCTCAAGTACAATCTTTATTAAAAAAGGCAAGTGATTTAGATATTAAATACATTTGCCCACTACATGGACCAGTATGGCGTACAGATATAGATTATTTTATAGACAAATACGATAAATGGAGTAGTTATGAACCAGAAGAAAAAGGAGTATTAATAGTTTATGGTTCTATGTATGGAAACACAGAAAAGGCTGCTGAAAATTTAGCCATGAGATTAGTAGAAAAAGGCATGTCTAATATTACTATGTACGACGCATCTAAAACCCATGTATCTTATTTAATTGCCGATGCTTTTAAATATAGTCATATAGTTTTAGCTTCCGCAACCTATAATTTAAATATTTATCCCCCAGTAGAAAACTTCATTAGGGATATGAAGGCTTTAAATCTGCAAAAACGTACAGTTGCAGTAATCGAAAATGGAACCTGGGCACCTAGATCTGGACAATTAATAAGAGAACTTTTAGGTGAAATGAAGGAAATGAATGTTTTAGATAATAAGATATTAATTAAATCCTCTATGAAAGAAGAGAATGTAGACGAAATGGAAGCCCTTGCCGATAATATAATAGAGTCTATGAAATAAATATTTTGAGTTCAAAATTAGATCGACTTATTTTTGTTATAAGTCGGTTTTTAGTTATGGCAAAGGGACGTTTTGTTTGCCACCTTTTTTCCTTATAATTAAAACAAAAAATATGATATAATTTTCCCAATACATATTATAAAAGGGGGACAAAATGAAAAGGTTTAACAAAAAATTAAAAATTGCATTATTATTAATAACAATCATACTTATATTTAGTTTAACTGCTTGTGCTCAAATTAGGGACAAGTTAAAAACCATTAAAGGTGAATTAGTAGGTGTACATTTTAATATTTCGGCCTATGACCACTATGCAAATAAAACACTAGAAATGGAAGGAAGTAAAGTAACAGTGGGAGTACTAGAAAATGATGCTAATATAGATCCTTCTTCTACAGGATATCAATCAGGGGTACTGGAAATAACCGTAAATGGAAAGCAAATGTTTCAAGTAGGTAATACAGTTATATTTGCAGAAGATGGACTAGATATGGTGGAGGATTTTGAAGTTCCTGAAGATATTACTGTGAGTAAAGGTGGGGGATTTGTTCCCATGGATAGATTTATCAATAATATTAAAAATAAAATTGGTAAAGAAAAAACCATTATCATATCTAGCCAAATGGGAATTCCCCTAGCTGTTTATCAAGGTAAAAATGTTTATGTAACAGTCCCTGATGATTTACCTAAGATGACAAGACTTAATATTGATGGGAAGTCTTTGTATATCCATAGGGCTAATTATATTATTTTAGATACGGAAATGATAAAATAGAAAAGTATAAGGGTTGCCTAGGCAGCCCTTAATTTATGCCCCTTTACCATACATTATAATTATGAATTCTAGTCCTTCCTCTTCTTTAGTCCAGAAACTATGGGGAACATTTTTATCTATATAATAGGCATCCCCACTTTCAAAGTGAAATTCCTTATTACCTATTTTGGCTTGTCCCTTACCCTTTATAGCAATAACTAATGTTGGAAAAGGGTTTGTTTGTTGGTTTTCATTTTCATTAATAATCATTCCTTTTTCAACTTTATACCATCCAGTCCGGAGTCCCTCATCATAAACCATAGGAATAGCATATCCGCCATGGACAGTTCTAGCATATTCCTTTTTCAGTTTAATTTTCTCTGGTTGGTCTAAAATAAAATAGCTGAAGATGAATTTAAATATATTAATATTTTCTGGTATTTTTTCAGGATTTATAAAATCCAATGGGGTTTTGTCATCCCAATATTCCCTGCCCATAGCCGTCATAGCTGTCATTTCTTTTGAGTGTATTTTTTCCAAAGTGTTTATATCAGTAACAAAACTAAAGATTTCTAGCGATTCATTAGATTGACTTATATGAAAGCTCTTATCTTCTTTAATATTTACTATGTAACAGCTTTCATCCACTTTAAAACCAAATTTAAAGTCAACTAAGTTTTCTGCCTTTTCAATATAAGATTTAGTAAAATCATTTAAAATTTCCATAATCCTATTAGTTTCTTTTTTCATTACAATTCTCCTTTCGCACCTAGACTCCACAGCTCATTTAAAGTAATATTTGCTTTTTTTGAAATTTGATTTACTATTTTTTCATCCACCTCCTTTTCCATTACATGGACCATAATATCATGTTGTAGCCACATAGTTATAGCCAATACCATGGCCATGTTTTTAGTCCAAACACCAGTAGTGCTATTTTGTTTGACTTGAGCTAATAGGCATTCATTAGTATCCTTGACAATTGCAAACCATCGACCATAAAGGTAAATTTGCTTTTCCTGCAATGGGCTTATATAATGGAAAAATTGCTTGTCTAAGCCTAAATCACAATCTCCAAATTCCAAAGCAAATACTGTAATTCCCCTTTTTTCTGCAGCTTGAAAATGCTCTTTCATAGATAATAGTTCATTTTGAAATCCAGTAACCAAGATACTATTCTTAGCTTCATTACACATTTCTTCTGCTCGTAAAAATATTTGATTATGATTATTTAGATTTATAAAGGGTTCTTCTTCTTTTAGATTTTCTAATTTTTGAAATTCAGTATTTAGTTTCGAAATTACTTCATTTACTTCATCTTTGTGTCTAGAAAGAAGTAATTCATAGGGCAAAGGTTGGTATATTTGTTTTTCAGTTTTATTTATTATTAATGCTGCCCCTTTTTCAACTAAACTCTCTAAAACCTCATATACCTTGCCTCTTGGTACCTGTGAATGTTTAGATAGCTCGTAGCCAGTAGAATTAGGATTACTAATCAATGCTTTATAAACTTTTGCTTCATATAAAGTAAAACCTATTTTTTGTAAAGCTTCAATTGTGTCCATAATCTTTTGCTCCTTTATTTAATTAAAACTAAACATAGTATACACTAGGGTGGTTACTAGGTCAATATTTAAATCAAAATTATTCTAATGGATAAAATTAAAGCCTTTGGAAAAAATAAAATCACAATAAAATTTTAATTCAGAGGTGAAAAAATGAATAGAAAGAAAAAGAAATTAGAATTTCCAACGGCTTTTACAGTTTTATTTATAGTTTTAATATTAGCGGCAGCTCTCACCTATATAGTACCAGCAGGACTTTATTCAAAATTAGTATATGATGGAGAATTAGATTCTTTTGTAATAGAAGACCATAATGGAAACACCACTGAGGTACCAGCTACTCAGGATACCTTAAATGGTCTAAATATTAAAATGGATGTAAATAAATTTAAAGATGGCAGTATTAGAAAACCAATTGCAATCCCAGATACTTATGAAAGAATAGCTCAATCTCCCCAAGGAATAATACCAATTATAATGTCTCCAGTTCAAGGTGTAATGGATACAGTAGATATAATGGTTTTTGTACTTATACTTGGTGGAATTATTGGATTAATAAATAAAACTGGTGCCTTTGATGCAGGTATTGCAGCATTATCTAAAAGGACCAAGGGAAAGGAATTTATATTAGTAATATTTATATTTTCACTAATAGCTTTAGGGGGTACTACTTTTGGATTGGCGGAAGAAACTATTGCACTATATCCTATACTAATGCCCATATTTATAGCAACTGGATATGATGCCATAGTTTGTATTGCAGCAATTTATATGGGTTCTTCTATTGGGACTATGTTTTCAACGGTAAACCCATTTTCTGTAGTTATAGCCTCTAATGCAGCAGGTATATCTTTTAATGAAGGTCTTACCTTTAGGATTATAGCTTTAATTTTAGCTATGATAATTACATTAATATATATTTATTATTACGCTCGAAAAGTTCAAAAAGATCCGAAAAACTCCTTAATTTATGAAGATATGGATAAAATCGAAGAAAGATTTTTAAAAGACTATGATCCAGATAATGTAGTTCCATTTGACTTAAGGAGAATTTTAATTCTTATAATATTTTTGGCTGCATTTCCGATTATGATTTGGGGGGTATCTTCTGGTGATTGGTGGTTTCCTGAAATGAGTGGCCTATTTTTAGCAGTATCTATAATAATAATATTTTTATCAGGATTTTCAGAAAAGGAGGCTGTAAATACTTTCATAGATGGGGCGGCAGATTTAATAGGAGTAATATTGATTATTGGGGTAGCAAGGGCAATTAATATTGTAATGGACAATGGGATGATTTCCGATACATTATTATTCTATGCATCTTCCATAATTAGAAATATGAACGCAGGAGTATTTGCATCAGTTCAAATGGTGCTTTTTAGCATATTGGGATTCTTCATTCCATCTTCCTCAGGTTTAGCCACATTATCTATGCCTATTATGGCACCCTTAGCTGATACTGTAGGAATATCTAGGGCTGTTGTAGTATCTGCTTATAATTGGGGCCAAGGTTGGATGGCATTTATTACTCCTACGGGACTAATACTTGCTACTTTAGAAATGGTAGATGTAACCTATGACAAATGGCTTAAATTTGTATTGCCCTTAATGGGCATAACAGGGGTATTTTCCATAATAATGCTTGTTATTCACACTATATTATAATATTATTAATATATATATTATTTGAAGGGAGTCGAGAAAATGGATAAGATTGTAGAACGATTTGTAAAATATATTGGAGTAGATACTAAATCTAATGAAGATAATGATACCTGTCCTAGTACCAATGGACAATTAGAATTAGGAAAAATTCTTGTGGAGGAATTAAAGGAACTAGGGCTAGAGGATGTTAGGCAAGATGAAAATGGCTATATATATGCTACCCTTAAATCCAATTTAGATAAAAAAGTACCTACTATAGGATTTATATCCCATTTAGACACTAGTCCAGATTTAGATGGAAAATGTATAAATCCAAAGATTTTTACTTATAATGGTGGAGATATTAAACTAAATGATAAATATACTATAACAGAAAAAGAATTCCCATATTTAAAAGAATTAGTTGAAAAAGAATTAATTACCACAGATGGAACTACTCTTTTAGGTGCCGATGATAAGGCGGGAATAGCTGCCATAATAGATGCTATGGAATATCTAATCAATCATCCAGAAATTAAACATGGAGATATAAAAATTGGTTTCACACCAGATGAGGAAATTGGCAGAGGTGCAGATAAATTTGATGTAGAAGGTTTTAATGCTGATTTTGCATATACTGTAGATGGGGGACCAGTGGGGGAATTAGAATATGAAAATTTCAATGCAGCCTCTGTAAAAATAGAAATTCAAGGGAAAAATGTTCATCCTGGCACAGCGAAAAACATTATGATTAACTCTCTAAGGGTAGCAATGGAAATTGAAAATATGCTACCAGTAAATGAAAAACCAGAATACACAGAAGGCTATGAAGGCTTTTATTTACTAGACGATATTAATGGTAGAGTAGATCATACCACAATGAGTTATATTATCAGAGACCATTCTATGGAAAAGTTTGAGCAAAAGAAAAACCATATTAAAAATGTGGTGGACTTTTTAAATGATAAATGTGGAAATATTATTACTATTAAAATAGAAGACAGCTATTATAATATGAGGGAGAAAATTGAACCACATATGGAAATTATAGAATTAGCCAAAAAATCCATGATAGATTTAGGAATAGAACCCAATATAAAACCCATTAGGGGAGGTACTGATGGAGCAAGACTTTCTTATATGGGGCTACCTTGTCCAAATCTATTTACAGGAGGTTATAATTTCCATGGAAGATACGAATTCATTCCAGTAGAGTCTATGAAATTGGCCTCACAGCTAATTGTAAAAATCATAGAAAATAACGCTAAGTGATAAGACGGGAAGCTATCCTCGCCGTTTAAATACTCATAATAGCATGTCATCCTGAGCATAAGCTAAGGCTCCCTAGGTAGCAGAAAGTCGAGATCCTTCACTACATCTGTTTGTTCAATAGGTGTGCAGAGCCTACCTATGCCTATTCCATGGGTGTGCAGAGCCTACGTTCAGGATGACAATACTATAAATTAAATAAGGGTGGTGATAAATTGCTTAAAAGATTAATTTTAACCTTAGCCAATGGCATTGCTCTTTTTATGATACTAATGCTTCATATTATAACCCCAAGGGCAAGTAGGAAAACCATATTATTCGGGGTAAGGGTACCGGAGGATGCCATATATTATACTGAGGTACAAGAATTATATGAGAAATATGAAAAAATTAGTCAAATAATTGGCATTACTTTTTTAATAATTTTATCCATATTAGTATTTTATTTTGATAAATTAAGTTTTCAGATATTATCTATATTTTTATACATAGGGATACTGTTTTTAATTTATTTAGGATTTAATCGTAAAGCACGAAAACTTAAAAGGGCTAAAAATTGGGACAAGATAGGTAGCCAAGTCATAATAGTTGATAAAGAGGATTCCTTAGAATTTAAAACTAAAACTGAAGATGATTTATGGATATTAGGAAACACCATATATTGTAATTCAGAAGACTCCTCCTTATTTGTAAAAAAACGTTATGGAACTGGCTGGACTATTAATATGGGGAGATTCTTGGGGAAATTTCTATTTTTAATTTTAATAATTGGACTAGCTGTAGTTATAATTAAATTGATTAAATTATAAAAAACAATTTTTATTGGGGGGATATAAAATGGATTTACAGAAATTTGTGAATTTTAAAGAGAAAGTCACTGGAAATATATCAAAAGTTATAATTGGAAAGGATAAAGAAATAGAATTAATTATAGTATCCTTTTTGGCAGGGGGGCATGTATTACTGGAGGATATACCAGGTACAGGAAAGACTATGATGGTAAAGGCCTTTTCCAAGACTTTGGATTTGCTATTTAAAAGAATTCAATTTACACCGGATTTACTACCATCAGATATAACGGGAATGAATTTTTACAATCAAAAAATTTTAGATTTTCAATTTCGAGAAGGGCCACTATTTTCTAATATAGTCTTGGCCGATGAAATCAATAGGGCAACTCCTAGAACTCAATCTTCATTACTAGAAGCTATGGAAGAGAAACAAATAACTTCTGATGGGCAGACTAGAAAATTAAATTTACCTTTTATGGTATTGGCTACACAAAATCCAATAGAATCTTATGGTACTTTTCCACTTCCCGAAGCACAATTAGATAGATTTTTTATGCGATTAAAGCTAGGCTATCCTACTAGGGAAGAAGAGAAGATTATTATAAACAAAAACATAGGTAATCCCTTAGATAGTATAGAGCCTATAATTAATCAGGAGGAATTAATTTATCTATTTGAAAATGTATCTAAAGTATCAATTAATGAAGAAGTAATGGATTATTTAGTAGGAATATCAAGGGAGACCAGAAATAAAAAGGAAATTACATTAGGCGTCAGCCCTAGAGGTTCAATTGCAATTTTCAAAGCCTCTCAAGCCTATGCAGCTATTAATGGCAGAGATTATATATTACCTGAAGATATAAAATATGTATCGCCATACGTATTAAATCATAGAATAATAGCCTCTGGCATAAAAAATATAGAGGATTCCATAGAATTAATTGAAGAAATAGTAGATGATGTGAAAGTTCCCTTGGAGAGTGTTTAATCATGGCTTGGGCTTTAATAGGGGTAATAGCCTTAGTCTATTTAATTAACAAATGGACTCTATCCAGTGGATATATAAATTTAGATTATGGAATGGAAATAGAAAACAATGTGGCAGAAATAGGAGAGGAAATACAAATATATTCTATAATTGAAAACAATAAATTTATGGCAGTTCCTTTTTTAGAAGTATCTGAGAAATTTCCCAGTGGATTTAATACTCTGGAAAATAGTTATGCTATATTTATTATGCCCTATCAAAGAGTGAGAAGAAGCTATAAAATTATGGGAGAAAAAAGGGGATTATATAATATAGAAATGGTAAACTTTAGCTTAGGAGATTTTATTGGCTTTTCTTCTGACCATAAGTATTTGAAGATGAAAAAAGAGGTAATAATACTTCCTAAAAAAGTAGATTTACAGGAAGAACTAGTACCAGTAGGGTCCCTATTAGGAGATATATCTGTTAAAAGATGGGTGGTAGATGACCCGTTAATGAACATTGGCATAAGAGAATACACGGGAAACGAACCAGAAAGATATATCCATTGGCCTTCTTCAATGAAATATAATGAATTAATGGTTAAAAATTTTGATTTCACCACTGATAATAGTGTATTAATAGCCTTAAACATTGAAACTATGAAACCTAGCTGGCAACCTATAGAGAAGGATTTAATAGAAAATTGTATATCTATTGCTCGAGGCGTTATGGAAGAATTAGAAGATGAAAAAATTCCCTATGGCTTGATAACCAATGCCTATAACGATCTATCTGTTTATGAAAAGGGATATTATTATCATCTGGGTTTAGGAAGCCATCATTTAGAAACTCTTATTGAAATATTAGGAAGACTAAGCTATAAATCTGATACATTATTTGAAAATATTATCAAAAGTATTATTAAAAGGCAGGGAAATTACACCACTGTAGTAATTATAACCTCAAGGATTTTAGATACTTATATAGAACCTATAAATAGATTAAGTAGTATCGTTAGTAAAATGGTAGTTATATCCTTAGAAGATGAATATTTAGATAGTCTTCATGGAGATATAACAAAATATAGGGGTGAATAATATGGTAGAAATTATTTTAATAGAATTAATATCTATAATTTCATTTTTATATTCTCTATGGCTAATGTTTGCTTATTTTGCCCCTATGAATGAGGTTTTTTTAGTATTTATTTGGACAGTTGGTGCCTCTTTAATCTTTGCCCTATCCCATAGGAAAAGAAAAATATATAATATTACTATAGTATTATTACTTTTACCCATAATTTTTTACCGGGATAAGGCATCTATTTTCTTTATTATCATATCAACTTTACTTATATTTCTATATATTAAAAAATCCTTATTAAGAGGAAACCACTATCTATATGCCAACACCTTTAAAAAGATTCATGCATTTTATATAGCCATAATTTGCCTTAGATTATTATTAGATGGACTTGAAGGTTCTATTAGTTCTGCTATTCCTTTTATTATTATTTATATACTATCTTCTACAATACTTACTAGAACCATTAGACATATAGATTCTAATATGGAAATGGGAAAGATTCGGAAAAATAATATTAAGCATTTAATATTTATTTCTCTAATATTTATTATAGTTACTTTTGAAGAACTGAGAAGCTTTATTTGGACAGCTATTAGTAATATTTTTGAAAAGCTAATTCTTGCATTATTTTACCCGCTTTATTTACTTGCACGGCTACTAGCACCAGAACCATCGGAAGTAGAACCAGAAATGAGTGAGGTAATTGATAATTTTTTCCGAATAGATGGCCTACAAGAAGGTCAAGCCATAGAAGGATATGAAGAGTTAGCTAGAAAGCTTTTAAAATTTGCTTCAATTGTCAAAACCATTTTAATAATAATTTTAACAGCAGCTTTAATATACATTGTTTATAAAATAATTATTAAATTAGGCAATAGGAATTATGTAGGGGAAGGGTTTACTGAGGAAAGAGAATATATTAAAAAAGAAAAGAAAAAAGACAAAGTATTCAATATAGAAAAATATCCTAAGGAATTTGGAGAACAAATTAGATATTATTATAGACATTATTTAGAAAAGCTTAGAAGATCAGATATAGAGATATTAGAAACAGATACTTCTCTTGAAGTAAATGAAAAAGCTAAAGAAGTATTTGATGAAGAAATTGAGGGGATTAGGGAGATTTATATTAATACCCGATATGGAGGGAAATATGTAGATGCTAGTACAGTAGAAGAAATGAAAAACCTATATAGAAACCTTTGATAAAATTTGAAAGTAGAATTATAACGTAGAAAACCTTGAGGAAAGGTGAAATAAATGGGCAAAGGAAAAGTATTTATTATAATTGGATCTATCATAGTCTTAGGCATTTCCCTATTTTTTATCATTAGATATATATTATATAAACTAGTAGATAAGCGTATTGCCAACTATCAAGATGAACTTATAACAAAACATTATAATGAAATTGAAAATATATATAGGGAAATGCGAGGCTGGAAACATGATTATCATAATCATATACAGTTAATGAAGGCCTATTTAGAATTAGAAAAATATAAGGAAATGGATAAGTATTTAAATGATTTGAATATGGATTTAACTAATATAGATACAGTATTAAAAACAGGAAATCTTATGGTAGATGCTATTTTAAATAGCAAATTATCTCTAGCCATAAGTCGGGATATAAATGTAAATGCAAAGGCTACGGTACCTAAAAAACTTCAGGTGGCAGATATAGACCTATGTGTAATTATTGGGAACCTAATGGATAATGCTATGGAAGCTACAATGAAAATAGCAAATCCAGAGGCCAGATTTATAAGGGTATATATAAGAGAAATGAAGGGACAATTATATATTTCCATAACCAATTCTATGGAAGGAAAAGCTCAAAAATCTGGCCTAGAATATACCTCTACAAAACTAGGGAAGAACCATGGCTTTGGTCTAAAAAGAGTAGATAATATAGTAAATAAATATGATGGATTTATTAATAGGCAATCAGAGGAAGGAATATTTGCAACGGAAATAACATTGCCTATATAGAGGTGAAAAATATGACTAATACAATTAATATAGCTATAGTAGATGATGAAGAAGTACAAGTAGAATTATTAGAAAAGTATGTAAAAAATTGGGCTAATAAAAAAGATATAAGGGTTATAACAGAAGCTTTTTATAATGGGGAAAGTTTTCAATTTAGCTGGAGTATGGATAAAACATATGATGTGTTATTACTAGATATCGAAATGCCTGGCATTAATGGGATAGAACTGGCCAAAAAAATAAGGAAAGAGGATAATTTAATAAATATTATATTTATAACTGCTATTGCCGATTATATAGGAGAAGGCTATGATGTAGAAGCTATTAATTATTTAATTAAGCCTATAGATGAGGAAAAATTATATGAATGTCTAGATAGAGCCTTTAAAAAAACCCCTAAGGAAGAAAAGATAATTCTAGTAGAGGAACAAGGGGAAATTCGTCGTATATTACAGAAGGATATTTTATACATAGAGTCCTTCGGACATAATGTAGAAATAAATGCCATAGGTGAAAAATATACTGTTCGAAAAAACATTGGAATTATAGAAAAAGAATTAGATGAAAATAATTTTGTGCGATGTCATAGATCCTATATTGTGGGGATACGGCATATAAATAGGATAGGAAAAAATGATATTAAACTAGATAATGGTGAAATAATTCCTATAAGTAGAAGGCAGTATGCTAATGTAAATAAGGCTTTTATTCAATATTATGGGGAGGTTTAAGCTCATGCTTTAATAAGGTATTGGGAGTTTCAGAATTATTATAGGATAATGATATAAAGAAGGGAGAATGGTTAATATGGGATTACTATTAGATGAAATAAAAGGATTAAAAGAAGTAATTTGGATAAATGGAAATTATAGTAGTTTTCAGGAGGTAATAGATGAACTACCTTTAAATTATGAAGATGCACTAGATGCAGAGAAAAGATTAAAGAGATTTGCACCATTTATTGAAAAAGCCTTTCCTGAAACTATAGATGGGATTATAGAATCTCCTATATCTAAAATAGATGCAATGCAAAGGAATATGGAGAAAGTCTATGGACAAAAAATATACGGAAATTTGATACTTAAAAGGGATGACTTGCTTCCTATTGCTGGTTCTATAAAGGCAAGAGGAGGCATATATGAAGTGTTAAAATATGCAGAAACAATAGCTATAAATAATGGATTATTAAAAATAGATGATGATTATTCTAGTTTAGTAGAAAACAAATTTAAGAAATTCTTTTCTAATTATACCATTCAGGTAGGCAGTACTGGCAATTTAGGATTAAGTATTGGGATAATATCTGCAAAAATAGGTTTTAAAGTAAAAGTTCATATGTCTCAAGATGCAAAACAGTGGAAAAAAGATTTATTAAGGGAAAAGGGAGTAGAAGTAGTTGAATATTCCTCAGATTATTCTAAAGCTGTAGAAGAGGGAAGGAATGAATCGGACAAGGATCCTAATAGTTATTTTATAGATGATGAAAATTCTAAGGATTTATTTTTAGGCTATACTGTAGGAGGCCTAAGGATTAAAACTCAGTTAGAAAAGATGAATATTATAGTAGATGAAAGCCATCCCTTGTTTGTATATCTTCCTTGTGGTGTAGGTGGAGGGCCAGGTGGAGTAGCCTATGGATTAAAACTTATATATGAGGATAATGTCCATTGTTTCTTTGCAGAACCTACCCATTCCCCCGCTATGTTATTAGGGCTTATGACAGGTCTTCATGACAAAGTATCCGTGGAGGATTACGGTTTAGACAATAAGACAGAGGCAGATGGTTTGGCAGTAGGTCGTCCCTCATCCTTTGTAGGGGGAATGATGGATAAACTTTTATCTGGTGTATTTACCATAGGAGATGAAAGATTATATGAATTTTTAAAGGCCTTAGCCGATGAAGAAGATATATATTTGGAACCTTCAGCATTGGCAGGATTTTTAGGACCCATACTTTTATCTGGAAAAGAGGGAGAAGACTATTTAAAGAAACACAATATATTTGAAAAGAAAGATAATATTACCCATATGTGCTGGGCTACAGGAGGTTCTTTAGTTCCTGCAGATGTAATGAAGGAATACTATAAAAAAAGATAGGATATAGGAGAGTATTGGCATGAAGTTTCGAAAAACAATAGAAAAGGAGAAGTATATATTAAAATAGGCTATAAACCAATTGGAGATTTTTACGATTACACTATTTAAAATATGTTATATTGCAAAGTAGAATATTGGAGGTGCGGCAATATGCTTACAATAGATGAATATAAGGGTAATCCATGTAGATTATCTTCATTACCCTACTGGAAAATGAAAACCTTTAATTTTCCTGATAATTTAAAGGTTATACACGATATAGATTATGATGGTATAAAAGATAATTATGGAAAGGATACAAGGTATTTTAGACTTAAACATGGCTTTTTAAATATTGAAGAGCCAGTATTACCAAAAGGTTTTTCCTACAAAGAAGTAAATACAGATTTGGAAAGCGAATTATTAGATATAGTACGAATAATAAATGAATCTTATGATGATATTAAAGTTAATTTACCTCAGGTACAGTCTTGGATTGAGTTAGATGTTTTTAAAAAAGAATTATGGATATTTATAGAAGATGATAAATTAAAAGAAAATATTGCATTAGGAATTGCTGAACTAGATCAAGAGGTAAGAGAAGGTATGCTTGAATGGATACAGGTACTTCCTGATTATCGGTGTAGAGGATTTGGACATGCAATTGTAACTAAGTTGCTGCTGAATATGAAAACTTATGCAGATTTTGTAACAGTATCTGGTCAGGTAGACAACAATACAAAACCAGAAAAGTTATATAGGCGATGTGGCTTTACTGGGAATGATATATGGCACGTAATTGAAGCAATTAGGTAGAATGATTTGACAGAAGTAGACCTTGGTAAAAGGAAATAAGAATTTATATAAAAGAAGGGGTAGATAGTATGATAAAATTGCCTTATATTGAAACAGAAAGATTAATACTAAGACCTTTTAGTCTTGAAGATGCAAAGGAAGTTCAAAGATTAGCTGGAGATATGGAGATTGCAAAAACAACATTAAATATACCACATCCTTATGAAGATGGAATGGCAGAAGAATGGATTAATAGACATGTTGAAGAATATGAAAGAGGTATATCTTTAACATTAGCCATATCACATAAAGAAGAAAAATATCTGATTGGTGCCATAGGATTAGCGATAAATAAAAAGCATGATAGGGCAGAGTTAGGATATTGGATAGGGAGACCTTATTGGAACAGAGGGTATTGTTCAGAAGCAGCTAGGACATTATGTGATTATGGATTTCAAAAAATAGGCTTAAATAAAATATGTGCCACACATTTAAAAAGAAATCCAGCTTCAGGCAAAGTTATGCAGAAAATTGGAATGGAACAGGAAGGTGTATTTAAAGAACATGTGAAAAAATGGGGGAAATATGAAGACTTAGTCTATTATGGAATGGTGAAAAGTTGGAG
>DAIMNI010000004.1:0-39228 GCA_036720245.1 Tissierellia bacterium
ATGTTAAAATAGAGAATGAAGATAGAATAATATTTGTTTTATATCTTAAATGTATGAATAAAAATTTTAATATAGATGAAATTAGGGCACTTATAGTTGCCCATGGATATTCCACTGCTAGCAGTATTGCTAATGTAGCTAATAGATTAATAGGGGAATATATCTTTGAAGCTTTTGATATGCCCATAGATTTGTCTATTGAAGAATTAGTGTCTGAAATTAAAAATTATATAAATAATATAGATACTTCGAAGGGTATTATTATATTGGTAGATATGGGTTCGTTGGAAAAGATATATGAGGCTTTAGAGGATATATCAGATGGAGTTATAGGTATAATAAATAATATTACAACTCAGGTAGCTTTAGATACTGGATTTAAGATATTGCAAGGTATGGAAGTGGAAGATATCATAGAAAAGGTAACTACTAATAATAGATTTAATTATAGGATAATTACACCAAAGAAAAAGAGAAAAAGGGCAATAGTAACAACCTGTATATCTGGACTAGGGACGGCTAATAAGATAAAGAAGTTACTAATAGAGAGTGTAGGAAATTTATATAAACCTAATGAATTGAGCATTATTCCCTGTGATTATGCCAGCCTAAAAAGAGATGGCGTAAATCACTATGTGTTTAAAAGCTATCAGGTATTATCTATATTGGGAACAGAAGATCCTAATATCCCACATATACCTTATATAGCATTAGAAGATATAGTATCAGGAGAATATAATGGAAATTCATTGTTAAATATATTCGATGAAGCCTCTGTTGAAAAGATAAATCAAAGATTTATAAAGTTGTTTTCTTTGGAAAATGTAATTGAACATTTGACAATATTAAATCCTAATAAGGTAATTAATTATATAGAAAATGCTATAAATGAGTTGGAAAGGTCAATAGGTAGACGATTATCAAATGGGAGAAAGATTAGTTTATATATTCATTTAAGTTGCTTAATAGAAAGATTAGTTCAAAAATCCCCTATTAGTACTTATAAAGATATTGATGAATTTGAAAAGTGTCATGAAGATTTCATAGAATTAACGAAAAAGAGTTTTAGTGTCATAGAAGATGCCTACAATGTCGAATTACCTATTTCAGAGATAGGATATATCTATGATATTGTAACAGCTAAATAAGTTAAAATACAGATTTGCTTTTTATGCCAAGTGAAATATTATCACTTGGCATATTTTTTGCATTAAATTATAGTTGAAAAGATTGTAAAGCAAATTTATATAGAAAGGAGAAATATAATTGAGAAAATTTTTATTAGCTACTCATGGAAAATTTGCTGAGGGTATATATGATTCCCTAGAAAAAATAATAGGAGAACAGACAAATGTATCGACACTTTGTGCATATACAGAAGACGATTTTGACATAAATAGACGAGTTGAGGAAATAGTTAGTTCAATATCTGATGAAGATGAATTGATTATCATCACAGATATTTATGGTGGAAGTATTAATAATGAGTTTATGATGTATTTATCGTTACCTAATATTTATCTGATTTCTGGCTTAAATTTATCATTAGTAATAGAATTGGTGCTTAGTCAAGAAACGGATACAGAAAAAATGATCAATGATGCATTAGATGTATCAAAGAAAAGCATAAAATTTTGCAATCCTCTATTAGATTTAGGAAAAATCAAAGATGAAGAATTTTAGGGGAAGTGAAATTCAATGATTTAATTACCAATGTGTATTACTCATTAGTGGATGTTAAATATATTAATGAAGTGATGGATATAAATTTAAGAGAAGATTTAGATGATGATTTATAGAAGGGAGGTAGAAGGAGAAAATGATTAAAGCGGCAAGAATTGATCATCGATTAGTTCATGGACAAGTAGCGTTTAGTTGGAGCAGTTTTTTAGGAATAAGCAGAATTATTGTTATTGATGATAGTGCTGCAAATAATGAAATGCAGAAAATGGTTTTAAAAATGAGTAAGCCTACAGGTATAAAATTGAATATTTTCACTGTTGAGCAAGTATTATCAAGGATGGAAAAAGTGGAAAAATTAACTGACACAATCTTTTTGATTTTTGGTTGTACTAAAGATGCATCACGATTTATTCAAGGATATCCTAAAATTGAATCACTTAACTTAGGAGGAATTGCAAAAAAGGATGGGTCAAAGCAGTATTCACCAGTAATTTATTTAACCGATGAAGAATTAGCAGATGTAAAAATTATTGCAGATTTAGGCGTTGAAATTTTCATGCAACAACTACCAACAACAAAAAAAGAAGCATTTAAATTTGATTGAGAAGAGAGGGAGAAAAGTTATGTTATTACAATCAATTTTAGTTGGGTTAGTAGCAGTATTTATGATTCTTGATTCAAGGGTACTAGGTAGATTGAATTTTGAAAGACCATTAATTACTTGTACACTTGTAGGAATTATTATGGGAGATGTGCACACTGGCCTATTGGTTGGAGCACAAATGGAAATGATTACTTTGGGAATGATGAGTATTGGAGCTAGTGGTGTTGATATGAATATTGGAAGTATAACTGGGTGTGCTTTAGTTATTTCGACTGGTGCCACTATAGAAACAGCTTTAGCCATTGCTGTACCAATGACTTTATTGGATCAATTATTAACTCAAGTAGCTGATATTATTCGTATTCATCAAGCACATTTAATTGATGAACATGTTGAACAAGGTAGATATGAAAAGGCAAAACGTGTTCATATTATCTTTGGACCAATGGTTTATTGTATTTTTAAGTTTATTCCAGTATTCTTAGCAGTTTATATTGGTAATGATTTTATCAATAGTATTGTAAATGCTATCCCTGAATTTGTTTCAAGTGGTATTTCATTAGGAGCTAATATGATTTCATTCTACGGATTTGCTTTATTATTATCAACAATGATTTCTAAGAAAACAGCAGTATTCTTTTTCTTAGGATTTGTAATTGCCGCCTATTCAGGATTAGGATTAACAGCAATTGCAATTATTTCAATATTATCAGCTATTGTATTATATCAAGTGAAGTATGATGAAGTAGCTGGTGACACGGTTGATGAACTAGATGATTTATAAGGAGGATCAAATCAATGAATAAAGGTGTAGAAAATCAAAAAAATTATCCACTTAATAAAAAAGTGAGTGAGTATTTCTGGGGTGGTTGGTGTATGCAGGCACTTTGGAATTATGAAAGGCAAATGAACACTGCTTTTATGTGGGGTATGTCAAAAACGATTGATCGTTTATATCCAGAACCAGAAGATGATCCAAAAAGAAAAGAAGCTTATAAAAGACATTTGGAGTTCTTTAATATTACACCACAATTTGGTGCATTTGTATTAGGATTAAGTGCTGCAATGGAAGAAGAATATGCAGAGAACCCAGATACTTTTGATCCAAAGATTATTAACTCGGTTAAAGTTGCATTGATGGGGCCACTATCTGGTATTGGAGACTCATTCTTCCAGGGAACAGTTAGAGTTATCGCTATGAGTGTTGGTATTTCTTTAGCACAACAGGGTTCTATTTTAGGGCCGATTATTGCGATGCTAATTTCATTTGCAGTTAGTTTTCCAATTACTTGGTTTGGGGGTAAACTTGGCTATTTAAATGGTCAAAAATATTTAGAACAAATTTCTGAAAGCAATATTATGGACAAGTTACTTTATGGATGTAGTGTTGCTGGTTTAATGGTTATTGGCGGCATGGTGGCATGCCTAGTAAATGTTACTACACCACTATCTTATGGTGAAACTTTACAAATTCAACCATTATTAGATTCGATTATGCCAAAGCTAATACCCTTAGGTTTAACGGGAATAATGTATTATTTTGTTAAGAAAGGTGCCAAGCCAATCGTAGTTATTCTATGTTGTTTTATTGCTGGCATTATTCTAAATTATTTTGGTATTTTAGCAATTTAGGTATTAACTTAATAGTTGATATAAATAAAAGAAAAGAAAAAATAGGGGGTAAAAAAGATGTTTGATGTGAAAACAATGGTTAGTGAAATTATTAGCCAAAAAGAAATAAAAAATGTTAGCTTTTCTGGATGTGGTGGATCATTAGCTTGTTTCTATGCACCTTATTATTATATTAATAAGGAATCAGAAGTTATTACAAGTAACTATACAACTGCTAACGAATTTGTTCATGATATACCTAAAAATGTAGGGCCAAATTCAATCGTAGTTGTTGCATCTAGAAGAGGAAATACGGCAGAAACTGTTGAATCTGCAAGGAAGGCAAAAAAATTAGGGGCAACAGTTGTGGGTTTAGCATATGAAAAAGATACAGTAATGGAAGGAATAGTGGATTATATAATTCATTTTGATGATGCATTAGGTGTTCCCTTTGAAGTAAGTAAGGGGGCATATGCCTTGAAAATTGCATATGAAGTAGTTCATCAAGTAGAAGGAAAAGGATGTTATGATGCTATGGTTAATGCTATGGCAAAAATGAATGAAATTGTTCCTAAAGCAAAAGAAGCGATTATACCTGAGGCAATTAAGTTCTCAATTGATTATAAAGATGATAATGTTATTTATACAATGGGAAGTGGAACAGCATGGGCAGCAGCTCAACAACAAACTATTTGTATTTTCATGGAAATGCAATGGATTAACAGTAGTGTAATTCATACGGGAGAATTCTTCCATGGTCCACTTGAAATAACAGATCCAGATACTGCTTATTTATTATTAAAATCTACGGGAAATACAAAACCATTAGATGAAAGAACAATTACTTTCCTAAGTCAATATAATAGCCATTTACATATCATAGATGGCGAAAAATATGGATTATGTGAATTAGGAGAAGTAAATGGATATTATGATGCCTTATTCTATAGTGAAATGTTAGATGTATATAATAATCTTCTTGCGGATATGAGAAATCATCCATTAAGTAAAAGAAAATATATGTGGAAATATAATTATTAGTTAAAGACTGTAATTAATTTTGTACTTTAAGTAAGTTTAATTACTCCAATCTGACAAGAAAATTTAGATTTGAATTAGATAATTAAATATAAGTTTTACTACTTTACCTTTAATTTGCCAAAATTATAAGAAAATACACATAAAATCTTATAATTTTGGCATTAATTTTTATTATGGGGTTCTTTTTTATAGGCATAAAGGCCTATAAATTTTCCCGTTATTTTCCACCATACTGGATATATATACTAAAAATATAATTTTAAGGAGGCCTTTCTATGTTTAATAAAAATAAGCGGATGCTTAGTCTAGTTTTAACCATGTTTATGATTTTAGGTATAATTTTCCCGATGGCATCTTTTGCTGAGACTGAAGAGGTTCATATTACTATTTTAGGTACTACTGATTTGCATGCAAACATTTACAATTGGTCTTATGAAGATGGGAAAGAAGTAGATGATTTGGGAATGGCAAAGGTTTACACAATAGTGGAAGAGGTAAGAAAAGAAAATCCCAATACTATACTTATAGATAATGGAGATACTATTCAAGGAACTATACTTTCAGATGATTTGTATAATACTAGAATGGATTTATCTCACCCAGTAATTGATGTAATGAATTTTATGGGGTATGATTCAATGACATTAGGCAATCATGAATTCAATTTTGGATTAGATTTAGTTAAGAAAATTGAAAAAGAAGCGGAGTTCCCACTACTTGCAGCTAATGCTAGTTATAAAGAGGATGGTTCTCACCTGGTGAAACCTTATACCATAGTAGAAGTAGGTGGGTTAAAGGTGGGAATATTAGGCTTTACAAATCCCAATATTCCAAAATGGGATGGACCAAAGGTAACGGAATTAGAATTTGAAAATATGGCAGATTCTGCTGAAAAATATATGGAAGAATTAAAAGGACAAACTGACATAATTATTGGCACAGCTCATGCTGGTTTTGAAAATGAATATGGGAATGATGGGGCAAAGGAAATTATTGAAAGATTTCCAGAAATTGCAGCATTATTAGTAGGCCATAGTCATGCTACAGTAAATGAAAAATATGGACAAACTGTAGTTGGTGGAGCAAGAGATGCTGGTAGACAAGTCGTTAGATTTGATTTAAAATTAAAGAATGAAAATGATCAATGGAAATTAGTTGACAATACTGTAGAAACTATAGAAGTTGAAGAATATGAAGCTAGTGAAGATTTGAAAGAATATGCTAAGGAATATCATGAAAAGACTTTAGATTTTCTAGTAGAGGTAATAGGTACTGCAACAGAGGATTTTGTACCAGAGTCTGAAATTAAAGACATACCAGAGGCTCAGATTAGAGATACTGCAGTAATAGATTTAATTAATAATGTACAATTAGAGGCCACAGGGGCTGATATAGCTGCAGCAGCTTTATTCCAATCCAAGTCCAATCTTAAAGCTGGAGATATTACTTATGCTAGTATATTCGATATTTATAAATATCCTAATACTCTAGTAGGTGTAGAAATAAATGGCAAAGAGCTAAAAGAGTATATGGAATGGTCAGCTAAATATTATAATACCTTTAAACCCGGGGATGTAAACATTAGCTTTAATCCAGAGATTAGAGGATATAATTATGATATGTTCCAAGGGGTAGACTATAAGGTAGATGTATCAAAACCTGAAGGAAAAAGAATTGTAGATTTAAAATACAAAGGTGAAGCTGTAAAAGATGATGATACATTTAAATTAGCAATTAACAATTATAGATATGGTGGACTTAAGAATATGGGAATTATTAGTGGAGAACCATATTTTGAATCCGATCCTAAATCTTTAAGATCCTATATAGCAGATTATATTAAAGAAAAGGGAAAAATATCACCTGAATTTGACAATAATTGGGAAGTAATCGGAACAGATTTTGATCATCCATTAAGAGAATATGTAATAGAAGAAATTAATAGTGGAAATATTATTTTACCAACTTCTGAAGATGGAAGAAGCTATAATGCAAAAGGAGTAAATATATATGAATTAATAGATGAAGGTTTAATTCCAGAGGAAGTATTAAAGGAATACAAAGTAGTAGAAAAGCCAGCTCCTCACCCAGTACTTGAAACTAAACCAGAGAAAAAACCAGCTCCACAAACTCAGCCAAAACAATATGTGGTAAAACCAGGGGATGTATTGTGGAAAATAGCGGAGAAGTTTAATACAACTTGGCAAGAATTAGCTAAATATAATAAATTAAAGAACCCTCATTTAATTAGGATTAATCAAATAATAGCTATTCCTTAATTATTTAGGGGTATGGTCAAAGATGGCAGAGGGACGTTTTGTTTGCCATAAAAATTTGAATATTGATACCAGGTACTGACTTACTGACTTATTGAAACACCTCACAGATATTTCCACTTGTGGGGTTTTTCATATCCCCATTTTTTACCACGAAAAAGAGACTAAATTACCATTTATTTATTTGAAATTTTAGTGGTATTAATGGTACAATGATAGTAATAGAATATATGGGAGGGATATCATGTTTAAAAATAGTAAGTTCAAAAAATCTTTAATAATTACATTAGCGATACTAATGTTTAGCACCGTGGTTTTTGCTGCAAATGGTATTTATGATAAAAAGCTTACAGCGACCCATGGTAGAATCAAGTTTATGGTAGATGGGAAGGATGTTACAAGCCAAATCGAAAGCAAATACGGTTCACCTGCATTTGTAGTAAAAGAATATGGCGATCGTGCATATGCACCTGTAAGGGCTATGGCAGATTTAATGGGCCTTAAAATTGAATATGATAATAATACTCATACTGCAGAGATAATAGACGTTAAATCTGAAGAACATGAGAAAGAATTAGCAAAGAAAGACAAAGAAATCAAAGAGCTTAAGGCAGAAATTGAAAAATTAAAGAAAAATGTAGTAGAAAAATCAGATTTAGAAGCTGTAGAGAAAAAATTAAATGGCTGGTATGGTACTTATAAAGACGTAGATTTTGACATAAAACTAAAGGAAAGCAAAAGTAGAATAGATGTAGATATAAGAATGAATTTAAAAGATGGCAGGCAAGAATCCTATTGGAATAGAATGACTTCTAGTGCTAAAAAAGAAATGATAGAGGATATAGCAGATACTATAGCTAAGGAATTTACTAATGTAGATATTTATGGTACTGTATATGATGAATTTTACAAAAGAGATGTAATGACCTTTAATAAGAAGAAAGGCAAGAGTGTAAGTATTTCTTATGATAGTAGATATGGATATGATGATAAATATGGTTATGGATATGATGAGATAGATGAAATTGTATATGATGAATTTGCCTATTATGATATTGAGGATGCTTATATTAGTGGATTAGATTATGATAGAAATACAATTTATTTTGATATATATTTCTCAGATTATTATTCTAGGGAATGGAATAAGCTTGACGATGATCAAAAGGCAGATATTTTAGATAGAATATCTAATAAAATAACCTATTATTATTATGATGATTACTATTACTATGATGATTATTACAAAGATTATTACTATAAGAGTGTTAAAGCAAAGGTCTATATGGGCGGCAAACTTCAAGGGACATATGATAGATATTCCGATGAATATGAGGGAAGATTTTATTAAATATCTAAATATCGGTACCTGGTACTGACTTACTGACTTATTGGTCACCTAGCTAAAATTAAACTCTCCTTTCTGGCAAAAGCAAAAGTGTAATGAAAGCCAGAAAGGAGAATTTTTTAATAACTTATATATTCACCCTAATTTGAAGATTAGAAATATTCTTGACATTTAACCTAAAGTGTAGTAAAATTTAACAATAGATTATAATATAAACCCAATCAATATAATATTAAGTTCATTTTATTAACCTACCAAAGTCTGAAGATTTTGACATCCGGTTCGGACAAAATTTCATTTTATAAATTGTGCATAATAAAATTAAATAATTAAAAGGGGGAGTGCTTAATGAATAGGAAGCTTATACTGTCTCTAAGTCTTATTCTTGTGGGAATAATCCTATTTACAGGATGTTCTTCAACCACAAGTAAGAGTGGAGAGAAAATTTTGCGTTCTAACAACGGCAGCGAACCAGGGTCTTTAGATCCTGCATTAGCTCAGGGGACACATGAGTCATGGGTTTTGGAAAATGTATTTGAAGGACTTATGACTTTTAACGAAAAGGGAGAATTGGTAAAGGGCATGGCGAAGGATTACAAAATATCAGATGATGGATTAATCTATACCTTTACTATTCGAGATGATGCCAAATGGTCAAATGGGGAGCCAGTTAAAGCAGAAGATTTCGAATTTGCCTGGAAAAGGGCTCTAGACCCAGAACTAGCTGCAGATTATGCATATCAACTATATTATATTAAAGGCGGTGAGGCCTTTAACTCAGGGGAAGGCACTATGGATGGGGTGGCAATTAAGTCCCTAGATGAAAAAACTTTAGAAGTAATCTTAGAATCTCCTACAGCATATTTTCTAGAACTAACCGCATTTTATACTTATATGCCAGTAAACAAGGCTATAGTAGAATCCAATCCAGACTGGGCAAAGAAACCAGAAACGCATATTTCCAATGGCCCATTTAAACTAACTACATGGGAACACAATGCTAAAATCATCATGGAAAAAAATGATCAATATTATAATGCTAAGAAAATTAAATTGGACGGCATCGATTTAGACATTATAGAAGATCAAAACACAGCATGGCAAAAATATGATGGTGGAGAATATCATATTTTATTAGATCCTCCAACTTCAGTAGTAGCCCAACTTAGAGCAGAGGATAGCAAAGAATTAACCCTAGGTGCTCAAGTAGGGACCTATTATTATAATGTAAATCCAGATGTAAAACCGCTTAACAATGTAAAAGTTAGAAAAGCACTATCTATGGCATTAGACAGAGAAACCATAGTTAGGGATATTACTCAAGGTGGACAAATAGCAGCTGAAGGGGTAATTCCCTATGGATTAATGGATGAAAAGGGTAAGGAATTTAGGGATGGAGTAGGTAATTTTATTGAATACAACCCAGAGGAAGCTAAAAAGTTGTTAGAAGAAGGTTTGGCAGAGGAAGGTATGACCATAGAAGACTTTAATAAGGAAAAAATAGTTCTACTTTACAATACATCAGAATCTCATAAAAAAATAGCTCAAGCAGTTCAAGAAATGTGGAGAACTAAATTAGGGATTGATATAGGTCTTGAAAATGTAGAGTTTCAAGTAAAACTAGATAGAGAAAAAGCAGGAAATTATGATATTTCAAGGGCTGGTTGGATAGGAGACTATATGGATCCTATGACATTTTTTGATTTATGGTGGTCAGGCAGTGCTTTCAATGATGTAAATTATAATAATCCAGAATATGATAAACGAATATTAGAATCCAAAACCCTAATGGATCAAAAAGTTCGTATGCAAAATATGAGGGAAGCAGAAAAACTGCTTATGGATGATATGGCAGTTATTCCAGTGTATTTCTACACTCAACCATATGTTACAAAACCAGGTGTAAAGGGCATAATAAAAGTTGCTATAAGATACCCAGTTATAACTTATGCAGATATAGATTAGTGCAAATAAGGGGCTGTCTAAGACAGTCCCCTTACATCAGAATGACAATAATAACAACTAAGGGGATGGTAATATGGGTAAATATATTTTAAAACGATTGGGAATGTCCATAATAACCATATGGGCGATTATTACTATTACTTTCATATTAATGCACTCTGTTCCTGGCAATCCTTTTGCAAATGAAAATAAAAATATACCTGAGGCAGTTTATGCAAATTTAAGGAAAAAATATGGGCTAGACAAGCCCTATAGTGAACAATATGCAATATATTTAAAAAATATTGCAAGGGGAAATTTTGGGGCGTCTATGAAATCCAATGCAGAAACTGTAAATGAGATGATAGCCAGAGGCTTTCCTGTTTCTGCAAGGCTTGGTGTTCAAGCCATTTTGCTTGCATTAATATTTGGACCTGCACTTGGAGCTATTGCGGCATTACATCAAAACAAGGCTCCTGATTATATAGCTATGATAATTTCTATTATTGGAGTTTCGGTACCTAGTTTTGTAATGGGTTCTTTTTTAATTCAATTTGTAGCGAGAAAAGTAGGATGGATACCAATAGGTGGGTGGGGGGAATTTAGACATACTTTATTGCCTTCCTTTGCACTGGCCTTAATGCCATTAGCCCAAATGTCTAGACTTATGCGTTCTAGTATGTTGGAAGTAATGGGCCAAGATTATATTAAAACCGCCCAATCCAAGGGCATTTCCAAAGCGGCAGTTATTCTGAAACACGGAGTTAGAAATGCCATATTACCAATTGTGTCTATATTGGGTACCACGGTTTCAAATCTTTTAGTAGGTAGCTTTGTAATTGAAAAAATCTTTGGTATACCAGGGCTCGGGATGTTCTTCACTAACTCTGTGTACAATAGGGATTATACATTAATAATGGGGGTAACTGTATTTTACTCCATTGTATTAATCCTATCATTCCTAATGGTAGATATAGCATATATGCTAGTTGATCCGAAAATAAGGCTTACTGAGGAGGGACATTAATGGAAAAGACAGATTTAATTTATAGTGAAGAAATGTTTGAAAAGGCTCCTCAAAAATTAAGAGATACAGAAACCATAAGACGGCCTAGTATTAGATATTGGCCAGATGTATGGCGTAGATTGAAACAAGATAAATTGGCTATGGTAGGCCTAGGATTACTTATAATTATGGGGATTATGTCCTTGGCAGGCCCCCATATTAGTGGATTTAAATATTATGAACAGGATTATAGCAAAATAAATGTAAAACCTAATAGTGAATATTGGTTTGGAACAGATGAATTGGGAAGGGATTTATTTGCTAGAGCTTGGTTAGGTACTAGGTATTCGTTGAGAATTGGAATATTAGCTGCCCTAATTGACTTAGGCATAGGGGTTATATATGGGGGAATAGCTGGTATGGGCTCCCCAAGGGTGGATGCCATTATGATGCGTATAGCAGAAGTAATTTATAGTATTCCCTATATGCTGGTTGTAATTCTCTTAACTGTAGTGTTTTCCATAGCAGGTTCAGGTACATCTATGTTTGTTTTAATTTTAGCCATGACCATAACAGACTGGGTGCCAATGGCCAATTTAGTTAGAGGACAGGTTTTGCAATTAAGAGAATCTGAATATTCATTAGCGGCAGAATCCCTAGGGGCTACTAATAGGTGGATACTTAGAAAGCATATTATACCTAATACCATGGGGGCTATTTTGGTCAATGTAACCTTGACTATTCCACGGGCAATATTTGCAGAGGCAACCTTGAGCTTTTTAAGTCTAGGCTTGCAGGCGCCTAAACCAAGTCTTGGGACTTTAGCTAATGATGGTATTGCTGGTATGCCAGTGGGGAATTTCTATCAAATACTAGTGCCATCTATATTAATATCTCTTATAATGTTTTCCTTTAATGTATTAGGGGATGGGCTAAGGGATGCTATGGATCCAAGACTACGTAAATAGGGGGGTGGGGAAATGGAAAAATTATTGGAAGTTAAAGATTTAAAAGTATCCTTTCAAACTTTTTTCGGAGAGGTGGAGGCAGTACGAGGTATAAGTTTTCATGTAAATAAGGGAGAAACTGTTGCATTAGTGGGAGAATCAGGATGCGGTAAAAGTGTAACTGCTAGTTCTATAATGCAGCTTTTACCTATGCCACCTGCATTTTATAAAGATGGAGAAATTTTATTTAATGGGAAGGATATAATTAAAAAAAGCGAGAAGGATATGCAAAGTATTCGTGGTAGGGAAATATCCATGATATTTCAAGACCCTATGACCTCTCTAAATCCTACAATGAGAGTTGGCAAACAAATAGTAGAGGGCCTAGTTAAACATCAAAAATTAAATCATAAAGAGGCAAGTGAAAAAGCCATAGAAATGCTAGATTTAGTATCTGTACCACAGCCAGAAAAAAGGGTCAAACAATACCCCCACGAATTTTCTGGTGGTATGCGTCAAAGGGTTATGATTGCCTTGGCTATGGTCTCGAGTCCTCAATTGTTAATAGCAGATGAGCCTACTACTGCATTAGATGTAACAGTTCAAGCTCAAATATTGGATCTAATGAAAGGTATTCAAGAGAAATTTGGAACCTCTATTATATTGATTACCCACGATTTAGGTGTGGTGGCAGATATAAGCGATAGGATTATAGTAATGTATGCAGGGCAGCTTTTGGAAGAAGGTTTGGTAGATGAAGTCTTTAAGGAGCCAAGACATCCTTATACTAGAAAACTTTTGGGAAGTGTGCCCAGATTAGATATGGATAGAATGGAGGCATTACATTCCATTTCTGGAACACCACCAGATTTATATATACCACCTAAGGGTTGTCCGTTTTTTGATAGATGTGATGAGGCTATGGTTATTTGTAAGGAAAATATGCCTAATAAAGAATCTCATACGGATTCCCATTATAGTTGCTGTTGGTTAAATCATCCCATGGCTAAAAATGTGGCAGAAGGGAGTGGAGTATAGTGGTAGAACCTTTGGTTTCGGCACGAAATATTAAAAAGTATTTTAATGTAGATAAGGGGAAATTAAAGGCAGTAGATGGAATAAGTTTTGATATATATCCTGGAGAAACATTTGGTCTAGTGGGAGAATCAGGTTGTGGAAAAACCACTGTTGGTAGAACTATTATTAGACTTTATGAGCCTACAGATGGGGAAATGTTTTTTAATGGGGAGAATATTTATAAATTATCCCGTAGTGAAATGCAAGAGATTCGTAGAGATTTTCAAATAATATTTCAAGACCCTTATGCTTCATTAAATCCTAGAATGACTGTGGAGGAAATTATAGGGGAGCCTATGGAAATTCACCATGTATATAAAGGCCATAAAAGGCGAAGTGAAAGGGTCATAGAATTATTGAAATTAGTAGGATTAAATGAAGAGCATGCATTGCGTTTCCCCCATGAGTTTTCCGGTGGGCAACGTCAGAGAATAGGGATTGCTAGAGCATTGGCCTTAAATCCAAAGTTTATTGTTTGCGATGAGCCTATATCTGCATTAGATGTGTCTATTCAGGCTCAGGTTGTAAATTTACTAAAGCAATTACAAGATGAGTTGGGACTTACTTATTTATTTATAGCCCATGATTTGTCTATGGTTAGATATATTTCCGATAGAGTAGGGGTAATGTATTTGGGACATATGATGGAAGTGGCCAGTTCGGAGGAACTTTATGATAATCCACTTCATCCCTATACCAAAGCCTTATTATCAGCTATTCCTATTCCAGATCCAGAAATTCAAAGGGGGAGACATAGGATAATGTTAGAGGGAGATGTGCCAAGTCCCATTGATCCAAAAGATAATTGCAGGTTTGTAGAAAGATGTCCCTATGCCATGAATGTATGTAAAGATATAGTTCCAGAACTAAGGGAAGTGGAGAAGGGGCATTTTGTGGCTTGCCATAAGGTTTAGATATTTGTACCTGGTACTGACTTACTGACTTATTGGCCACCTTATAGGGACTTTCCCGTGGGGTGGTTTTTTTATTAAAAAATTTTCCCCCAAAAAGAAGGATTTGATAAATTTATGTAGAATATTGTATTAGGATTATTTATTATTATAGGAGGTGCAATATGGCAAGGTCCAAAAGAATTGAATATAAAGGTGCCATATATCATTTGATCCAAAGGGGGAGCAATAAAGAATTCATATTTAAAAATGACATCTACAAAGGATATCTAATTAAATTAATAAAGGAAGCTAAGGAAAAATACGAATTTAATTTTTATGGGTATGTAATTATGAGCAATCACTATCATTTACTTACTCAAACTATTGATATTCCTGTAAGTAAAATAATGCATAAGATAAATCTAGATTATGCCAAATATTATAATTATAAGGAAAATAGGACAGGACCAGTATTTGAGAATAGATATAAGGGAATATTAGTAGAAAACGAGACTTATCTGTTACAACTTTTAAAATATATTCACCTAAATCCTGTCAAGGCAGGAATATGTCCATCAGTCGATAATTATAAATGGAGTTCTGATGTTTTTTATCGAAGGAATATGAGGGGCATAGTGGATATAAATCCAATTTTAAATATAATTTCCAAAAATCGTATTGAGGCTATAAGAAAGTATATAGAATTCATGGATAGCAGATATAATCATACAGATTTCCATCCTGATGTATTTGAAAATCTGGAGATCATTGGGAGCGAGGAATTTTTAGGAAAAGTGTTAGCAGAATATAATAGGGAGACACCTAGCCTAGATGAAATACTAAGAGATGTCTGCCCTTCAGAAACAGAATATGATTTAATAAAATTATCCTCCAGAAAACGTAATTTGACAGATTATAAAATTCAATACATAGTAGAAGCTAGGAAATTCAATTATTCCTTTGCAGAAATAGGAGAGTATATAGGCACAACAGATTCCGCAGTTATAAGACTATGGGATAGGCATACAATAAGTCAGTAAGTCAGTACCGGGTACCGACATTTTTCTTATATTTCACCATATTCGTAGATTAGTCTTTCTTTATTGGGGAGTTTCTTTATTTTTCTTTTCAAGATTCTAGACTTGATAAATTCAATAAGAATTTTTACAAGTATTCCAATTATAAATCCACCTAATATAAGTTTAAAAATATTTCTAAAGAAAGTATCTCTACTATCTTTAGTTTCTACTTCCACATTTACATTGTCTCCACTAGGAGCCTCTCCATTTGTCTCAGCTTCCGCCATAGGTTTTTCCATTTCTCTTAATTCATTTACATTAACTAATCTCATGTCTTCTTCATAGGATCCACCAATTATTTCTGGCCTTTCTATAATTCTTGGCCCTGTAGTATAAGCGGGAGTAGGTTCAAAAATCATCCAGCCTACTGGTTCTATAAAAGCTTCTACCCAGGCATGGGCATTTTTTTGTTTTACTATATATTTATCATCCTCTACTAAATCCCGTGCCACATAGCCTTCCACATATCTAGAGGGAATACCCTGTAGTCTAAGCATTATAGCCATTGTAGTGGCATAATAAGTACAATAGCCTTCTTTAGCTTCAAATAAGAAATAATCTATAAATTCCCTATTTTTAGGGGGGACTTCTACATCTGTATTGTATTTAAAATTATTTCTCAAATATCTTTCTATGGATAAGGCCTTTTTATAATCTGTATTGCTGCCCTCCACAATTTCCTCTACTAAATCTTTAGTATCCTTTGTAATTTTAAACCTTGGAACTTGGAGATATTTATTTGGATTTTTTAAATCTTTTTTATTTTTGTTTATACCTAATTCCATTAATTCATCATAGGGAAGAGGCTCTAATATATCTATGGAATAAGATTCCCTAGCATAAACCCCTTCTGGGAAATTCAATTGAAAATCAGACCCTAATTTTATTTCATAATTTCCATCTAAATAGATTTTATTTGGGATATAGGGGCTAAAAAGCGTGGTAGATGAAAGAAAATGATTTATTATAGTTATATTTTTAGATTTATAATATTTCTTATTTTCATCTGGTATTTTATTAAAATCCTCTCCGCTTAAATAATCTTCAAAAGCATCCTCGGAAGACTGCCAAAGCTTCCCCGTATAATTATCCCTAATATTTCCCCTAAGATAAAAGGGGCCTTCACCATAAACTGTCATTACTTTTTTATCACTAATTCTAACAGGCCCTCCTAGACGAGAAGATTGTCTTTGATAGCCAGTTTTGGAAAAGTCAAATTCCCCTGCTTCCCCTGATTTTCTAGTATAATCATTTGCAGAACGCAAATCTTCCATGCCTGGAAATATACTATAGGCCTTATCCTGTAGCCAAGGCCAAGAAATAGTATTAGAGGTTTTTGGAATAATTAAGGCCATAGTTACAATTAAAAAGCTATATAAAATAACGGTTTTTAGCCAAGGTTTATAAATATTATATTTAAGAGCTTTCCTAGAGTATTTATCTAAGCCTAATAATATAAAATATAAGAAGAAAAATAGGGCTATTAGGAAATAAGCTATATTAAAATATACATACCAATAATATATAAAGCTATCAATATAAATTGGAAGTAAGAAATGTATTTTCTTATTTTTAAATATAAAATACCCAATATAAAGAGATACTAAAATAGCTAGAATCCCCCAAAACCATAGGATGTTTTCAGGAATTAAATTTTCTTTGCCTATTATATAATGGGATATATTTATAAAAAAGCCGTAGACAATTTCCAGCATTTTTTCTATAAATGGAAAATAATGATTTGTAATAATTCCTGCTATTAAGACTATGAGGATTATAATATATAAAAATATAGGTTTAAATAAGAAAAACTTGATAATCCCAGATATAATAATTACAAGGCCCATTTGTTTGAAAAAGCCTAGATTTAAATCCATGGCTATTCCTAGCATATATAGAAGAATAAATACTAAGGAAATATATATAATATTTAAAAGAAATCTTTGATTTTTATTCATATTTACCCTCCAATGCTGCTTTTATATTGTCTTTATAGTCAAGTAAATATAGTGAGATACCTTCTTCTTTTAATCCCATATTCACATTAAAGTCCAAATATCCTATATTGTCTTTACTATTTAAGGCTACTAAAAATAAGGGTTTAAAGCCTTTAGTTTTAAGAAAAATCCCCAAGGCTCCCATATTTTTATCTAAATTTGGAGTAATAATTATGATATTTATATCTTTTTCTAAATAATCTATATTGGACATAAGAAAATCTCTAAAGTCAATCTCTCCATTGGCTTTAAAACGGGCTAGAAATTCTAAAAATCCTTTTAAATCGGAAGGAGTTTGTCCCTCTAATTGAACAATTTCACTATTATCCTGAGTATAAAAAGATACTGGAATATTTTCTTCTATATAATAATTTATAATGCTTAATGCTATATCTACGATTTTGTCCTCGAGATTCCTATCTGTGTTCTTTTCAAAATGCTCTTTAAAATTATCTACAAAGATTATAACTTTAGCATCTCCACGGTTTTCATATTCCTTTATGATTAAATCATCTAATTTAGCTGATAATTTCCAGTGTATAGATTTAATACTGTCTCCTTCTCTATAATCCCTTAAATTATCTATTCTGCTTTTATCTTGAAATAGAAGGTCTTCTATGGGCAATTCCCCCATTTGTTCTACAGCATTTATGGGGAAATTAGAAATCCTAATGGGCTCTGGATAAACCAGTAGTGAAGCTTTAGAGGAGTACTCTTTTTTCAAAGAGAAAAGCCCAAATACATCTGAAATAACTATTTCTACAGTTCCCATTTCATAATAGCCACGTCTATTTAGATTTATAGTTTCACTATATATATAGAGTTCATGGGGTTTTAGGCTTTTTATAATTTTTTCAGGTGTTTTCTTGGTAATTTCTTTAGATATATGGCTATAGATTTCTAAATAGGGAATGTGAAAAATAGTATTATTGTCTATTTTATAGTCTATGGTAATTTTATCTCCAGCATATAGGGATTTATCTGGCAATTTTATATCTACTCTCAATTTGGCTAAAATAATTAATATATGAATTAGGGGAATTAGAAAGAATAGGGAGTATGTATATAATAAAAAATAGGGCATAGTTCCCCCAACCAATAGGGCGAAGCTTAGGAGTATTATAAATAATATTATAAAAGGAAATTTATTTTTCATATATATCACCTATATAATTGGAACAAATATAGTTTTTAATAATCCTTTTAAAATAGCCTCTGGGGTTTTTCTTTCGATTCTGGCTTCTGGAGATAGTATTATTCTATGATTAAAAACTGGTATTACCATTTCCTTTACATCATCGGGAATTACATAATCTCTATTTTCTAAAAAAGCCTTGGATTTTGCAGCCTTTAATAGATCTATGGAAGCACGAGGGCTTATGCCTAATTGTATATTCTTAGAATTTCTAGTGGCATTGGAAATTTCTACAATATATTTTATTATATCCCTATGTGCTACTAGGCTTTCAACTTTTTTCTGCATGCCCAAAATATCCTCTTTATTTGCCACAGCATTGAGGTTTTTTGGATTTATATTTTCATAATTATTTAGTATTTCCATTTCAAAATCCTCTTCTGGATAGCCTATGGATATTTTCATTAAAAAACGGTCTAATTGAGCTTCAGGTAATGGGAAAGTACCTTGGTATTCCAGTGGGTTTTGGGTGGCTAATACCATAAAAGGTTCTTCTAATATATAGTCCTTATTATCTGTAGAAACTTCCCCTTCTTCCATAGCCTGTAGCAGGCTAGACTGAGTTTTAGGAGATGTTCTATTGATTTCATCGGCCAAGAAAATATGATTAAATATAGGGCCTTTTTTAAAGGAAAAATCCCCTGTATTTTTATCATAAATATTAATTCCAATAATATCAGAAGGCATTAAATCTGGTGTAAACTGAACTCTTTTGTAGGATAAATCCATACTTTGGGCTAGGGCATTGGCTAATGTAGTTTTTCCTACACCAGGTACATCTTCTATTAGAATATGGCCTTTAGATAGGGTGGCTATTAATACTTTTTCAATAACATCATCTTTACCTTTTATAACTTTTTTTATATTATCCATAATTTCTAAGGCTTTAGTGTTCATAGTATCCCCCTTAAAATTATTTAGTAAATACATTATACCATAATTTAAGGCGGCAAGGGGACGGGTGGCAAGGGGACGTTTTGTTTGCCATCTAATAAGTCAGTAAGTCAGTACCAGGTACCTATATTTGATTTATAATTGGCGGCCATACCTAGATTGTGCTATAATATATCTATTAAATTGGAAAGTGGTGATTATATGTTGCCAATTAGAGATACTGAACCAAGTGAAAAATTTCCTATAGCTACTATAACTATTATAGCTTTAAATATTATGGTGTTTGTAAAGCAAATTACTCTTCCCTATGATGAGGCTATGGAAATGGTATATCATTATGCTTTTATTCCATCCCGTTTTTCACAGGGGATATTTCAGATAAAATCTTATATTCCACTATTCACTAGTATGTTTATGCATGGGGATTTTCTTCATATTCTCAGTAATATGTGGACTTTATGGTTGTTTGGGGATAATGTAGAGGATAAAATGGGGACATTTAGATTTATAGTATTTTATATATTGACAGGACTTATTGCAGGTTTTGCTCATTTTATAGCAGGTCCTAATTCTAATATTCCTACTGTAGGTGCATCTGGTGCTATAGCAGGGATAATGGGGGCATATTTTTTAATGTTTCCTCATTCTAGAATTGTTACTTTAGTTCCTCTTATTATATTTTATAGAAGATTTTTAATACCTGCACCAGTATTTCTGTTGATTTGGTTTTTATTGCAAGTTCGTTCTGGAATTATGTCCGTAGGCTATGGTGCCGTAGGTGGGGTGGCCTGGTGGGCACATATATTTGGATTTTTGTCTGGAGCATATTTGTGCAGGAAGTTTGTGAAGAAGAGAAGGAGGATGTCGTCTTGAATGGGGATGTCATTCTGAGCGTAAGCGAAGGATCTTTAAGTAGCAGAAAACCAGGATTCTTCACTACATTTAGGATGACAATTTAAGGGTGTTCAGGATGACAATAAAAAAAGGTGGCAAACAAAACATCCCTTTGCCACCCGACCTAATAAGTCAGTAAGTCAGTACCAGGTACCAACACTTATCTATAAACATAGTATTCCCAACCATCAGTTTCTACTACATTTCCATTTAAATCTCTGATGACTATGGGGTTATCAGCTAGTCTAATTATATATTCTGTATCCTTGTATTTATAATAATTTTCAATTTTTAGTTCAATAATATTTCCTGCTGTGTTTAATTTAGTAGAGTATTGATTTCTATCTAGTATACCAGAGCCTAGGGATTCTACTATTATATCATCCCTAAATAATTTTTCATATTCTCCATCTAGTTTTTCTGTAAAGGGGATCTTTATGGTGTAATTACTTATTTCAAGTTCCTCTTTATCAGCTTTTATTCTAGGGGCTACCTTATCTACTACATCTACAGTTTCTGCCTGAGCCTTGGTGCCTAATATGGTTTCAATTTCATTTCTATATTCCACAGTTAGTCTTCCACTGCTAGTTATTTCTTCTCTGTCCCTTAAATATATATGAACTATATTATCTCCGTTTGCCTCTACATCATATATATCTCTATTTTCTACCCTGAAATCATCTCTACTGGCAAAGTTAATGGCTTGATTGTATTTAACTTCTATTAAATCAGGTTCTACTAAAACTGCTTCTAAAATTTTAGCTTCTCCCTGATTTGAATCGTCAAAATATAGAGTTTGAGGGTCTATAGGAATATCATTTATGGCTCTAATGGATGAAATATCAATTTTTTCTAAATTGCCAAGTCTTCCTATTTCTACAGTTTTCCCATTGATTTTTTCTGGTAGTATGACCTTAAAGCTTTTATTGTCTCTGTCTATTGGAATAAATTCTGTATCCCATGGCATATATTCTTTTTTATTGTTTATATTTAGTAGATAGTTTTCTGTATTCTCCACAGTGCGAATATCCATTTCTTTACTAAAGGAAATTACAAATTCTCTATCTTTGCCAGTATAGGCTGTGATAGTGGGTTTTTCCATATCTTCTACATCAAATTTCTTTGTGAAATTGTCCATTTTGTTTTTAAGGGCTGTAGTATCATAAATATCTCTAATCTCTATGGTATTAGTACCCTTTGGTAGAGGAGTGTTTAATATTAATGTATATTCACTTCCGCTACCTTCAATATTTCTAATGTAAACTTGCTTATTATCCCTATCCTTTATAGTATAGGAATTTCTATTTTTTCCATCTACACTTTTACTATAAGAAATAATAAGGGATTTGCCATATTCTCCAATTTTAATATCTACTACTTCAGGTTTGGATTTATCTACTTCTGCCCTAACGTTTACTTCTTCATTTCTAATTTTATTTCCCCAATAATCTGCAACACCATCTATATATATGCTGATTTCATAACTAGGCAAATAGTTTCTGGAGAAATCTAATATTATTTCTGTGCCCATTACTTTAACATTATCTGGATAAACCTTTCTTGAGCCATATTTAAAATAGAAATTATTTTTACTTACGCTACTAGGGTCTATTTCTTTGTCAAATTCTATAATTACTTTTTCAGTAGTAGCTGAGGCATCTACTAATTTAGGGCTATAATTGTCCTTATAGATTTCAAATTCTCTATTTTGATCTAGTCCCTTAAATCTTGCATAGTCTTCTAGGCCAGATACATTTAGTACATAATAGCCTTCTTTTAAGCTAGTATAGGGAGTAAGTGTAATTACATTATCCACCATTTCTACTTTTCCAGAATATCTTTTATTATCTATTTTAAAATTGGAAGCATTAGCTGATACTACAGGTTCTGTTAAATATACTTTTAATATTTTATTTCCTAAAGCACGAATTTCTTTTACTTCAGGTGGATTATTGTCAAAGGCTTCAAATTCTTTATCTTTTATGCTTATTTCTTCTCCTAATTGAGATTTAATTTTATTAATAGATATTTTATAGTTTCTTCTATTAATCATAGTTTCATTTAAACTAAGAACTACTATAGTATTGTCTTCTTCTAGGCGAGTGGATTTAATCTTTCCAGCATTAGTATTATAATTAGCTGAAATTAAAGCACTAGATTTATCTACTGGAGCAGAAAATATTAATTTAATTTCTTTTAAATTATCAGCCCTGACTTCTGTTAATTCAAAGGGTAAATTTTTAATATTAAAGCTTTTAGCTTTTGTACTCATATTTCCACTGATAAATTTGTATTCATATTTACCAGCTTTAAGATTTGGTATTTCAATACTAAATTCTCCATTGGATTTTAAGCTTAAATCGTATTGGGTTTTATCTAATTTAATATTGTCTAAAGACTTTAAATTTAATTTTAAAGTTTTAACATTGGTCTTTCCTTCGATTTTTACGGTGTTTTTATTAATATTTACTTTTTCTTCTACAGTAAATTCTTCTGGCAATTTAATTTTTAAGTATTCAGCTAAGGTTTTGTTGCTATTTTTCTTATTTTGTTTAAGAGCATTTACTGTCATAGCAGCCATTAGGCCTCTATTTAGTTTTTCCTTAGGTTTGGCGTTTAAATTTTCCATAAGATTATATTTCTCTGCTAATTGGGGAATATTGTCCCAATTATCGTCTGCTTCTTCATTGTATCCTAATGCTCTAAGTAATACTGTTTGAAATTGTTGAACTATAACTTCTTCTTTAAAACCAAATCTACTAGTACTCATTCCATGAATAAGGTCCTTATTTACCGCCCATGCTATATAGGGATCATAAAAGGAATCTGTGATGTCTGTAAATTTATGTTTTCCCTTATAAACTTTTGCAGCATTTTCTTCTTTGTATAGTCTAGATATTAAAACAACCATATCTTGTCTTTTTAAGTTTTTATTTAGCATTAGATCCCCTGTTTCAGAGCCCTCTAATACTTTTTCATTTTTCAAAAATTGACCAGACTTTTCATATAAATCTTTTTCCGACACAGCAAAGGCTGGTACAAATGTAGAAAGTATTATGCTTAATGCTAGAATTAGTGATAGTGATTTTTTCATATTCTTATCTCCCTTCTTTGTATTAATACAATTATATAACAAGAATAGGTTTTAAAGTGTTACATTATAATTACAAAATTTTAGTTTGCGCCAGCGGGGACGGTTCTCCCTGGCGCACAAGATTCTCTTGTCTATTTTGGACAATGTTTTCCTTTTGTGGTATTTAAATTGTGGTACTATTTAGATAAAATAAAGTTAAATACTATTATATGAGGAGGATTATAGAATGAAAAAGAAGCTTATTATATTAACTTTAGTTTTGGTACTAGCCTTAAGCCTAGTTGCTTGTGGTAAAACAGATACTACTGGCGATGGTGGTTCGGACAAAGTAGTAGTATATTCACCAAATAGTGAGGATATTATTAATTTAGTAATTCCAGCGTTTGAAAAAGAAACAGGTATAAAAGTAGAATTAATTAGTGCAGGTACAGGAGAATTAATGAAACGTATTGAATCAGAAAAAGAAAATCCTTATGCAGATGTAATATTTGGAATAGCTGAAACTCAATTTGCACAAAATCCTGATCTATTTCAGGAATACGTTTCGCCAAATGATAAATATATGTTAGAAGGGCATAAAAACAAACAAGGATATTTAACACCATATAATTCTGATGGTTCTTGTTTACTTGTCAATACAGATCTTATTGGGGATATAAAAATTGAAGGCTATGAAGATTTATTAAATCCTGAATTAAAAGGGAAAATTGCATATCCAGACCCAGCTAGTTCTTCCTCAGCTTTTAATCAATTGACTAATATGTTAGTTGCTATGGGTGGAGATTATGAATCAAAAGAAGGTTGGGATTATGTAGCAAAATTAGTGGAAAATCTAGATGGTAAAGTAGCCAGTGGATCAGGGGCCGCTCACAAGTCTGTAGCAGATGGAGAATATGTGGTGGCATTGACATATGAAGACCCATCTGTATCCTATGTAAGAGATGGTGCACCAGTTAAAGTAGTATATCCAAAAGAAGGTGCCATATATGGAGATGCAAATTCAGCCATACTAAAAGGTGCTAGGAATTTAGAAAATGCTAAAAAGTTTATTGATTTCACCACTTCAAAGGAAATACAAGATGCTTTTGGAACAGAAATATTTATAAGACCTTTAAGAGCAGATGCAGAATTAAGTGATTCTATGACACCTTTTGAAGATATTTATACTTTAGAAGAAGATATAGAGTATGTAACAGAACATAAAAGTGAAATAGTAGAAAAATATATTGATTTGATCACATCATCGGAAAAATAAATAGAAAAATAAACAGTTAGAAGGTGAGAAGCTTGAGTATATCCATAGGTTTTAAAAATGTGGTGAAAAAATATGGAGATAATACAGTAATTCCAGGATTATCACTAGAGGTTCAGGAGGGTGAATTTTTCACCCTTCTTGGGCCCTCTGGATGTGGTAAAACCACTCTTCTTCGAATGGTAGCAGGATTTAATACCATAGAAGGTGGAGAGATTCTTTTTAATGATAAACTAATAAACAATATGCAACCAAAGGATAGAAATATAGGTATGGTATTTCAAAACTATGCTATATTTCCACATTTGACAGTAGCAAAAAATGTAGCTTTTGGTTTGGAAAATAGAAAAATATCAAAGGCGGAAATAGAAAAGAAAGTAGATGAAATATTAAAAGTAGTAAAAATTTATGAATATAAAGATAGACTTCCCGAAAACTTATCTGGTGGGCAACAACAAAGGGTAGCTTTGGCACGTGCTATTGTTATTGAACCAGATGTGCTTTTAATGGATGAGCCATTATCTAATTTAGATGCAAAACTTAGAATAGAAATGAGAAATGCCATTAAAGATATACAAAGGGATGTTGGCATTACTACTATATATGTAACCCATGATCAGGAAGAGGCCATGGCAGTATCTGATAGAATAGCTGTTATGAATTATGGAGAAATACAACATGTGGGAACTCCCCAAAACATATATCAACGACCTAGCAATATATTTGTAGCAACTTTTATTGGTAGGACAAATATCCTAGATGGAGAATTAAAGCCTAACGACAATGGCTTTACGCTAAAAATTGGGAGAAATTATAGGGAAAATGTAGATAATTTAATTATTTCCAGGGAAATTGGAGGAGATTTTCCAGTTCAAGTTTCTGTGAGACCAGAGGAGTTTATTATAGTTAAAAAAGGTGAAGGTATAGGCGCTAAAATTTTAAACTCGGTATTTTTAGGTTTAAACACTCATTATTTTGTAGAATTAGAGACTGGAGAGAGAGCAGAGATAATTCAGGAATCCGCAATTGGAGAAATATTAGAACCAGGTAGTGAAATAGGCTTGAAAGTTAATAAAGAAAAAATAAATGTATTTGATCGGGAAACCCAGTTAAATATAACTGAAGGAGTTGTGAATCATGTCAGCCAAAAGCAAGAGATATGATATTTGGTCAACTGTTACCTTAATTATATTTCTTTTCTATATTATTATGCTAGTATTTCCACTGTTTACAATACTTATAAAAAGTATTCAGGATGGGAATACAGGTAGCTTTTCACTAGCCTATTTTAAACAATTTTTCAGTAAGAAGTATTATTATGGTTCTTTATTTAATAGTTTAAAGGTTACTACATGTGTTACAATATTGACAATAATTCTGGCAATACCTTTAGCTTATATTATGTCTACTTTTAAAATAAAGGGAAAGTCTGCAATTCAGGTATTAATTTTAATATCTTCTATGCAAGCACCTTTTATAGGGGCATATTCTTGGATATTATTATTAGGAAGAAATGGTGTAATTACAAATTTTATGGGAAATGCTTTTAATATTACTATGCCAGATATTTATGGCTTTACAGGAATACTATTGGTATTAACCTTACAATTGGTACCATTAATATATATGTATTTATATGGAGCATTAAAGAACATTGATAAATCCCTATTGGAAGCTGCAGAAAGTATGGGATGTACAGGTGCTAAAAAAGTATTTAAAGTGGTTATTCCATTAATTTTACCTACTTTATTAGCAGGGGCTTTATTGGTATTTATGAGGGCCTTGGCAGATTTTGGTACCCCTATGCTTATTGGGGAAGGTTTTAGAACTGTTCCCGTTTTAATATTTAATGAATTTATATCTGAAGTAGGTGGAGATGATGGTTTTGCAGCAGCCATATCTGTTATAGTAATTATATTTGCTACTGCAATATTTTTACTTCAAAAATATATTTCCAATAAAAAGGCTTTTTCCATGAGCGCTTTGCATCCAATAGAGGCAAAGAAGGAAAAGGGGCTTAAAAATGTATTGGCCCATATTTATGTATATGGCTTTACTACAATAGCATTACTTCCACAGCTTACCGTTATATATACTTCTTTCTTAGATACTAAAGGAAAAGTATTTTCAGGGGGATATTCCCTAAAAAGTTATGAAACGGCCTTCTCTAAAATGGGAGATGCTATATTCAATACTTTTTATCTTGCAGGAATATCCATAGTATTGATAATATTATTTGCCATATTAATAGCCTATATTACCGTTAGAAGAAAAAATGCCATTACAAATTTATTGGACATATTGACTATGTTTCCTTATATAGTTCCTGGTTCTATTTTGGGAATTGCATTACTTTTAAGTTTTAATAAGAAGCCATTATTATTAAGTGGTACAGCCCTAATTATGATTATATCCTTTGTAATTAGAAGATTACCCTATACAATACGTTCCAGTGCTGCAATTCTTCATCAGGTGAATATTAGTGTAGAAGAGGCAGCTATATCCCTAGGAGCTTCTAATATTAAAACTTTCTTTAAAATAGTATTACCTATGATGATTTCGGGTGTTATATCAGGGGCAATTTTAAGTTGGGTAACTATTATTTCAGAATTAAGTACCTCTATAATTCTCTATACAGGAAATACTAGAACCATGACCATTGCCACTTATACTGAGGTAATTCGTGGAAACTATGGAGTAGCAGCAGCCTTGGCTACTATATTGACTGTGGTTACGGTTATATCTTTATTAATATTCTTTAAACTAACAGGAGAAAAAGAGATTACAATGTAGTGACAGCAAGAAAAACATGGAAAGAGATAAAATGTCCTTCTACCATGTTTTTTTGCTATAATAATTATAAAAGCTATAGGAGAGTATTCATGGAAAATCAAGATAGAAATTTTAAGGAAAAAATCCGACATCTATTTTTAAAATATACTTTTATCCCAATTTTAACGCTTTATTTCTTATTTTTGATTTTTATTTTAATCAATACTAAGACTAAGGCTGTGAATAATGCCCAAAGGGCTAATACTACCATAGGGACAAGCTTTTTAGAAGTATATGATAATTATTATAAAAAAATAGAGGAAATGTCTACATCGCCTGTTGTAATAGATTTTATAGATACTCATCTCAATAGTAATTTAGTTTATGAGGAATTTTATAAATTCAATAATATTCAAAAGGTTAAATCTACATTTCATATTGTAAGCAGTAATAATGTATTTTTAGCTTATACTACAGCCTCTAATCCTGATACAGATAAGATTATTTTAAAAAAGATAATACCCAGTATTAATAAAAATCCTAAAAAGGTATTAACTGAGGCCAACAAAATAAAATATCCCCATGATAGATACACAGTATATACTTTTGGAAAGGCAGTTTATAAAGATGAAGAAATCATAGGCTATATAATATGTCAATTATATGAGGAGGATATTCAAAAATTAATTTTTGTAGAAGGAGCAGAGCTTGCAGTAATTACGGATCAATATGATAGAATTATTGCAGCTACAAATAATATTGTAAAGGGGCTAATGAATAAATTTACACCAGAATACACCGATTCTATGCGTTATGTAAAAATCAAAGATGGCAATTATCATATGATTAAAAATACTTTAGAGAATACCAATATAAATATATATACATTAAATTCCATAAAATACGATAAAAAGACCTTTGGATTTTATGGTATATTTATAGCATCTGTTTCCATATTATTATTTATTCTAATGAATTATCTAGGAAAGAGAATGTCTATAGAAAATACCAAGTCCATAGACAAATTATTAACTGCCATTAAGGATTTACAGGATGGTAATATGAATTCTTATGTAAATATAGATACTAATGATGAATTTGAAATTTTGGGAAATCAATACAATATAATGTTAGATAGACTTAATGAATTAATTAGAAGAAATCAAGAGCTTTCAGATATAAGAAGAATAAATGAAATTAAAAAATTAGAAGCAGAATTTGATCCTCATTTTTTATTTAATGTATTGGAAACCTTAAAATATAGTATAATTATTAATCCAAAAGAAGCCCAAGACATTATAATGAGTTTATCTAGAATACTTCGCCATAGTGTACGAGATGAGGAAAATATACTGTTTAAAAAAGATTTAGATTATATAGAGGATTATCTAAAACTGCACAAGATTAGATTTAAAGAAAATCTTAATTATAGTATAAATATAACAGATGAAGTGGAAAACTCCTATGTACCTAAATTATTATTGCAGCCCATAATAGAAAATTCTATTAAATATGGCTATAAAGAAAAGGATAATTTAAATATAGATATAATAGGGGAAAGAATAGGAAATGACATAATCTTTAGGGTAGAGGACAATGGCAGTGGAATGACAGAAGAGGAAATCCAAGACATTCGAGATATTTTACAAGGGGAAGAAAATTTAAGTAAAAATATTGGCCTCTATAATATCCATAGGAGACTAAATTTACTATATGGAAAGAACTATGGATTAAAAATAAACAGTGTATATGGGGAAGGCACCACGGTAATTGTAAAAACCCCTTATTTGCCCTATAGGAGAGATGAAAATGTATAAGGTATTAATTGTAGAAGATGAAGAAATGATTAGAAAGGGATTACATTATACTTATGATTGGCTAGCTAGGGATTGTATTGTAGTAGGAGAGGCTAAAAATGGTAAAGAGGGATTAGAAAAAATAGAAGAATTAAAACCAGATATAGCTTTAATAGATATAAATATGCCCATAATGAATGGAATTACAATGTTAGAAAAAAGTATAGAAAAATACCTTTATAGTGCCATAATAATATCGGGCTATGATGAATTTGATTATGCCAAATCTGCAATAAAACTGGGCGTCAGTGAATATCTATTAAAGCCCATAGATGAAAAGCAATTATTTGAAGCAGTAGATAGGGCAAAGAAACAAATAAAAATTAAAAAGCAGTATGAAATAGTAAAGAATAAACTAGAGGATATAGAGAATGTGGAAGTTTTAAGATGGGATTTTGTCAACGATGATTTTAAAGGCTCAAAACATGTGATGGATATGATTAAATATGCAGAGAAAAATTATAAGAAAAAAATAAGCCTAAAGGATATGGTGGAGTTAACAGGTATGAGTGATACTTATTTAAATCAAAAATTTAAGGAAGAAACCAGTTATACCTTTAATGATTTTCTAAACCGCTATAGAATTCAAAAATCCATTAATATGCTTAAAACAGGAGAAGAAAAAATATATAATATAGCTTCTGATGTGGGATTTAGCAATTATAGATACTTTATTGCTGTGTTTAAGAAATATACTAATTTGACACCTAGTGAGTTTTTGGAGTATTTTAGGAAGGGGTAAGCGTTGTCTGAATTTCCCTCTTGACAATCAGTTTTTTCTATTATATTATAAATACGAGTGGTACGTACCATTAAATAGTACATCTTAAATTTCTATGAGGAAGTGGTAAAGTGTTTGGAATAAGTGAGGGAAAATGGCGAGAATTAAATGGTCTTAATACGGCAACAGAAATTTCAAATCAGCCAAAACTTTGGGAAGAGACCTTAAATATAATTGAAGCTAATAAAGAAAAAATAAATAATTTTATGGGGAAATATTACGATAAAAATACTCAAATTATTTTCTCTGGTGCTGGGACTTCAGCCTATGCAGGGGAAATTATAACCCCCTATTTAAATAAAAATGTAGATGGAAATTTTAATGCTATAGCTAGTACAAATATAGTAGCTAATCCAGAAATGTATTTAAAAAATACCCCTACTATAATGGTGCATTTCGCCCGTTCAGGCAATAGCCCTGAAAGTATAGCTAGTTATAATCTTGGAAATCAATTAATTGAAAATATTAGTCATGTATTTATAACCTGTAATAAGAATGGGAAACTAGCCCAAATATCTGAGGATGATGAAAAGGTTTTACTAATTTTAATGCCAGAAAAGTCCAATGACAAAGGCTTTGCTATGACTAGTAGTTTTTCTTGTATGCTAGTCGCAGCTACACTATTATTTGATAAAGATAATTTTAATAAAAACAAAAAGGAATTATTAAAGTCAATAGAAATTTCCAAAAATATATTAAACAATGGTCATATAGAGTTAAAAGAACTTTTAGATGGAGATTTTAATAGAATAGTTTATGTAGGTTCAGGCTCATTTTATGGCTTGGCAAAAGAAAGTACTTTAAAATTATTAGAACTAACTAGGGGACAAATAATATCTCATAGTGAAACTGTATTAGGCTTTAGACATGGGCCTAAGTCCATAGTAGATGATAAAACTTATGTATTTATATATATTTCCAATGAGGATTATTCTAAAAAATATGACAAAGATTTAATTAATGAGATATATCATGATGCGGGGGAACATAAATTAATCACCATTGGAAAAGAATATGATAAAAACATAGAAGATATATCAGACTATCATATATATCTAGACAATGAAGATATAAATAATGAAGTATTTATTGGATTATTATATGTAATTTATGCACAAATTTTTGCATTACTGACTTCAGTAAAAACAAATGTAGAGCCAGATAATCCTAATCCATCTGGTGCAGTTAATAGGGTGGTAAAAGGAGTTAGGATATATGATTATAAGTAAACAAGGGAGGTGAAAGTGGTAATTTATAGTAAGCCAAATCAAATACTTTTGTTAGGAGGGTTATTTTGAAATATTTAGAGTATTATTCAATTATTAAAGCTCAATTAGAGGATCAATTTGAAGAAGAAGGCCAAAGCATAAAGAAAGCAGCTGAATATTGTGCTCAGTCTATTATGAAGGATCGTTTAATACATGTTTTTGGTTGTGGCCATTCACAAATGTTTGCGATGGAAGTATTTTATCGTGCAGGGGGACTTGTACAAGTTAATCCACTTTTAATCCCTCATATGGCACTAACTCCTAAGGCGAAATTAAGTACAATTCAGGAAAGAATTGAAGGATTTACTCCATCTTATTTGGACTTAGAAAATACTTCTGAGGAAGATAGCATGATCATAGTGTCAATATCAGGTAGAAATGCTGGAGTTGTGGATATGGCCCTAGCAGCTAAAGAAAAAGGGATGAAGGTAATAGCTTTAACCTCATTGGAATTTACAAATAGTGTTACATCTCGTCATAGTTCTGGAAAATTGCTAAAGGATGTAGCGGATATAGTTATTGATATAAAATGTGTTAGTGGTGATGCATGTTTAACTATGGACGGAATGGAGGATAAATTTTGTGGGACATCCACAGTACTTGGAATGGCAGTTATGGAGGCAATAGTGGCCCAAACAATTGAAAATTGTATAAATAATGGCTATGTTCCACCGGTATATGTAAGTTCTAATTTAGATAAGGGTGATGCAATTAATAAAGAATATATAGCAAAATATAAAAACATAATAGGAAGCTTATAAGGGAGGAACAATCATGTTAAATATAGTAACTGTATGTGGCTTAGGCGTAGGTTCAAGCTTAATCCTAAAGATGACAGTAGATTCTGTGTTAAAAGAATTAGACATAAAAGCCAATATAGAACATTGGGACATGGGCACTATAAAAAGTAAGAATGCAGATCTAATTGTAACCACTAGCGAATTTAGAAAATCCTTTAAGGGTCAGGACAATGTTATTTTTGTTGACAATATTGTAGACAAAGAAGAGATGAAAACTAAATTGGTTGAGTATTTTGGGAAATAAAAAATTATAAGGGGGAATAAAAATGTTAGATTTGTTGCTAGGTATTTTAACTACACCAGCTATTATACTTGGCCTTGTGGCAATGATTGGTTTATTACTGCAAAAAAAATCTGCTGGTCAAGTATTTTCAGGTTCTTTAAAAACTGCACTAGGTATGCTAGTATTATCAGCTGGTGCGGGCCTAATAGTTACAGAAATTTTACCTTTTGTAGACTTATTTACTGATGTATTTAATTTACAGGGATTTGCAGCTTCATCAGAAGCAGTTGTAGGAGCTATGCAAGCAGCAGTACCTGTAATTGCATCTACTAGTGCATTAATTATGGCTATTGGATTTTTAGTAAACATTATATTAGCTAGATTCACTCCATTAAAGTATATATTTTTAACTGGACATATGATGTGGATCTCATCCGTTGCGATATCTTATAGTTTATATATATTGGACTATAATGAGGCTACAATTATAATCCTAGGCGCTTTATTACAAGGGTTAATATTAACTTTATTGCCAGCTATTGCTCAACCTATGGTTAGAAAAGTCATCGGAAATGATAGCATTGCAATAGGCCATTTAACAACTTTAGGCACAGTTATTTCAGCACGGATTGGTGGCTTTGTAGGAGATAAATCCAAATCTGCGGAAGATATTAAACTTCCTGAATCATTAGAATTCTTTAAAGATACAGCCGTTTCTGTATCCCTAGTTATGATGATATTTTATTTAATTGTTGTAATAGCAGCAGGACCAGAAATAGTAGCTGAATATGCTGGCGATCAAAATTATATTCTTTTTGGTTTATTAAAAGCTATGGGGTTTGCAGCTGGTATACTCATATTATTACAAGGAGTTAGAATGTTCTTAGGAGAATTGGTACCATCTTTTAAGGGAATTGCTGATAAACTTGTACCAGGTGCTATACCTGCACTAGATGTTCCAGCATTATTTGGGTTTGCACCTAACTCTTTAATGATAGGATTTATAATGGCAGTTATAGGTATGCTAGTAGGTATGTTTGTAAGTTCAGCTGTATTTGGTACAACACCTCTTGTATCAATAATTGGAGCTTTCTTTACTGGAGGAGTTGCAGGGATTATGGGCAATGCTATTGGTGGACGTAGAGGTTCAATTGTATCAGGATTTATATATGGATTTCTATTGATTTTCTTATCTGGAATGCTCTACACTATGTTCGATTTTGCAGCTGTAGGTGCAAGTGGAGTTGGGCATGATTGTATAGATGTTATGGTGCTAATGATGCTTTTAAGGAATCCATATATTGGAATACCAATAATTCTTGGAGTTTTTGCACTATATAGTTATAAAGAAATAAATTATAGAAAAGCAAAAAGTTCTTTATCTTAAAATTTAAGTAAATCTAGAAAAACATATCTTAATAGAGGTGAGGCTCTTGTTATTAGAATTATTAAATGAAAAAACTATTAAAGTTTATTCAGAGGCAAAAGATTGGGAAGACGCAGGTAGAATTGCAGGGCAACCATTATTGGATAGTGGAAAAATAGAAGATAAATATATTGATGCTATGATTGAATCTGTAAAAAAGTATGGACCATATATTGTAATAGCACCTGGGATTGCGTTATTCCATGCAAGGCCAGAGGAAGGAGTAAAATCCATGTGTATGAGTCTTGCTGTTTTTAAAAAAGGGATAATTTTTAATGCTGAAAAAAACGATCCTGTAAAACTTGTATTTGTCCTAGGGGCTATAGATAATGAATCCCATATAAGGGTACTATCTGAGGCTATGACATTATTACAAAATCAAGATGCAATTAACAGCATAATGGAGTCGGATAATGAAAGCGAGATTATTAATATAATAGAAAATAGTTTATCTTAATAGGCACGATATAGCCACGATTTTTCGTGGCTATATATTGTTGTGTGCCCAGTATTTAATATACACAATTTAGAAACCTTTCAAGCTGTAGTAGATGGGGCTTTTGAAATGAAACCTCCTGTAATAATAACTATTGCCCATGGTACTATATTAGGGGAAATTGGTGGGGTTGAAGATAATATAGTAGTAGATGAATTTGAAAGATTAGATAAAATGAATAATATAATAGATGTTCCCTTAGTTGGTGAAAGGGATATAAAAAGGGTAGTAAGGCTTGTCCTTTAGGCTATTTCATATTTTAAAAACACTAACCCAATGCTAATCTTTTGAACTTATCTTATAAATAAACTATTTTTTGATTTAATATGATATAATATATATGGCGACAAATCCCAAATTATAAGGAGGCCTTAATATATGCGTTTAGACATTTTCGATTTTATTGATAATACAATGGATTTAATCGGAGAATATGAAGAGGTCATAAAAGAAGGGGAGCATGAATTAGAAGATTTTTTTGAGGAAATGTTTTTACAAGAGGACAATGTATTAAATATTGTATCCAGAGTTAAATCTAAAGATAGTTTAAAAGAAAAAATACTTAGACAGGATTTTTATTTAAAATACAAAACACCAGAAAATTCAGTAAAAAATTTATCAGATTTAATTGGAGTTAGAATAGAATGTAGATTTATAGAAGATGAAAAAGAAGTCTATGAAAAAGTTTTGGAAGTATTTAATATACATGAAGGAAAAGGTTATTATTATAATGAAAAAAAGCCTAATATATTATTAAAATTAGACGATAAACAGCCACAAACACAAAGAAATGGTTTTGGGATTTATAAAGTTGATGGCATATATTCAAATGGAGAGGAAAGCGTTAATTTTGAATTACAAATCCAAGCCCTAGTAAATGTTTTCTGGGGTGAGGTAGAACATAAGATATTATATAAAAATTATAAATACTTACTTACAGAGGATTTATTTAAAGATGTAATGCATTCTCTAAGGGAAAACTTATCTATGATAGATAGACAACTTATGATACTTTACAATCATCTTAGGGATATGGACGAATCCAATCAAGATAAAAGACGAGAGCAAATGGAATCCCTTCTTTCTAAAATAGTCTACGAAATTTATTCAGAAAAAACTAGAGGGGAATTTGGTTTCATAGTAGATTATAGAAAAACTTGTGACGTAATTGTATCCTATGTATTAAAGAAAAATGGTTGTACTGATTTAGAGGATTATGACAGGGCTTTTCTAGAGGTATTAGAAAGGGTATACCAAATAGAAGAAGATGAAATCCATTTTGACAATTATATTGAATTTGAAGGGGAAATAGAATACGAAGATGAATTTTGCAAAGCAATAGGAGAAGCTATTTTAGAAATTATAAATAGGGATTTTAAATGGAATCTATTTTTCAAAATAATATTTCAAATAGAACCAGGTAGCAATGAGGATAATTTTAAGGGAGTATTAGTATTTTTAAGAAATAGATTTTTGGGAAATTTACAAAATCACGAAGGCCTAAACTCCAAACTTTCTTCAGAGGAAAGAAAAGAAATCTATAATCATATAATGAAATTAATTGCCACTGCCTTTGTGGGAAATCGGGAAATAGAATTTATAAATGATGATAATATAAAATGTATAAATAAAAAAATAAATATAATATTAAATAAAATAAATTCCTTTGAAATGTGGCAGGAGAATATCAATTATTTTACAGATGAATTGAAGATGCAATTAAAAATTTAATAAATATTATGCCTTAGGCGATGATTTTTGTTTGATTTAAAACAAAAATCATCGCCTTTTATATTGTTTTTTTATTTGTCTTTCTAATAATAATATTATGCCTTATAATACCAGTATTATTATTTGGAGTTTTTGGGCATTTAATAAATTAACAGAATAAAAAAATTGGAGGTAAAAAATGTTTAAAGTAATTGATGAAGTAAAAAAAATAGAACAAGATATTATATCCTGGCGAAGGGATTTACATCAAATTCCCGAATTAGGTTTAGAACTTCCTAAGACATCTAAATATGTAATGGATAGATTAGATGAAATGGGAATAGAATATAAAGTTTTGGTAAATGGCAATGCTATAGTAGGTCTTATTAAAGGAAATGGAGGGGGGAAAACTTTAGGTATTCGAACAGATATGGATGGACTGCCAATTGTAGAAGAGACAGGTCTTCCCTTTGCATCTACTAATGGGAATATGCACGCCTGTGGACATGATGGTCATACTACTATGCTCCTTGGGGCAGCTAAAGTATTAAATCAAAACAGAGATAAATTTAAAGGAAATGTAAAACTACTTTTTCAGCCTGGAGAAGAATACCCAGGTGGTGCAAAGCCTATGATAGATGAAGGGGCTTTAGAAAATCCTAAAGTCGATGCAGTAATAGGGCTTCATGCAGGTAGACTTTCAGAGGAAGTCCCCCATGGTAAAATTGGCATTCGCTATGACAATATGATGGCTTCTATGGATAGGGTACTAATAAAAATTAAAGGCAAAGGAAGCCATGGTGCCTATCCCCATTTGGGTATAGACCCTGTAGTTACTGCAGCAGAAGTAGTTACTAGTCTACAAACCATTGTATCTAGAGAAATTGCAGCAGTAGAGCCAGTAATTTTATCCATTTGTAGAATTACTGGAGGCTTTAATCAAAATATTATTCCAGATGCAATAGAATTAGAGGGAACTATTAGAACTTTTAGTAATAATACCCGGGAGAAAATTGACAGAAGAATAGAAGAAACAGTAAAGGGAATTACCATGGCTCATGGGGCAGATTATGAATATCTATATGAATATAAATATCCTCCGCTTATAAATAATAGGGAATTTACGGATGAATTTTTAAAGTCAGCTAAGAAGATACTAAAGGATGAGGATATTGTAGAACTAAAAGAGCCACTTATGGGTGGAGAGGATATGGCATTCTTTTTAGAAGAGGTGCCAGGAACATTCTTTTATCTAAGCAATTTAAAAGAAATTGACGGTAAAGCCTATGGGCATCATACTTCTAAATTTGCATTAGATGAAGATGAGCTCTGGAAAGGAAGTGCATTATTTATTCAATTAGCACTGGATTATTTAAATAGATAGGAGGATAATATGAAAAATATAAAACTACATTTAATGGCATTAATTCTGACAATTTTAGCAGAATTAATTGGTATAAAAACTTTTAAAATAGGAGTAGGAACTATGGCATTACTCCCAATGTTATATTCCTTAGTATTTGGTATACTCCTAACACCTAAAATACTAAATATAGCTAATGAAAAGGATATGGATGATGCAGGATCTTTAATTAATCTAACTCTAATGCTTTTAATGGCTAGATACGGAACTAATATAGGGCCTACGCTTCCAGCCATAATAAAGGCAAGTCCAGCGCTTATATTACAGGAATTTGGTAATATTGGGACAGTATTCTTAGGAGCACCCATAGCAGTATTGCTTGGGCTAAAGAGAGAAACCATAGGTGCAGCTCATTCTATTGCAAGAGAACCTAATGTAGCTTTAATTGGAGAAAAATATGGATTAGATAGTGAAGAAGGCCAAGGTGTACTGGGAGTATATATAGTAGGAACAATATTTGGTACTATATTTGTGGGATTAATGGCAAGTTTCTTGGCAGCTTATACTTTTTTACATCCCTATGCATTGGCTATGGCATCAGGAGTTGGCAGTGCCAGTATGATGACAGCTGGAGTAGGGTCTCTAATAGTTATGTATCCTGAAATGGAAGAAATGATAACTGCCTTTGGAGCTACATCTAATATGCTTTCTGGATTAGATGGACTATATATGTCCATTTGGATATCTCTACCCTTGACAGAATGGATATACAAGAAAATGTATAGAATTAAATATGGGGAATTTCCAAAGGAAAATGGGAAAGGGGGTAGAAAATAATGAAAATGAAGGAAATTGCAATTGTACTATTGATTACAGCAGCTATATCAGTAGTAGGGAATTTTATAGGTTATAAGGTAAATATAATAGAGGCTATTCCAGGGGCATTGATTTTAGTGCTAATATCTATAGCAGGAATTGGATTAGCAAAAATAATTCCAGGAAATATTCCATCAGTAGCCTATATTGTAACTTTAAGTACTGTACTCACAATACCTGGAATACCAGGATCAGCCGCTATATCCAATTATGTTTCTAAAGTAAATTTCCTAGCATTGACCACGCCAATATTAGCCTATGCGGGAATATATACAGGTAAAAACCTAGATTCCTTAAAGAAAACAGGCTGGCGAATAGTAGTGGTTTCAATATTTGTAATTATAGGAACCTATGTAGGCTCTGCATTAATAGCCCATTTTATATTAAAAGGACTAGGGCAAATTTAGATTTGCCCCATTCCAAATTTTTTTGTGTATATTTTACATATGCCTCAACAAGGTTTAGAATATATAATGAACTTGTGAGGTGATAAGTATGGATAAACTTGTATTAAAAGGGGATATAATTTTTACTGCTACTAAAGATAGTTTTGAAAGCTATGAAGATTCTTATTTAGTAGTGGAAAAGGGAAAGGTTGTTGGAATATATAGGGAACTTAAAGAAAAATATAAGGATTATCCCTTAAAAGATTATACTGGAAAGATGATAATCCCAGGATTTGTAGATTTACATCTTCATGCTCCCCAATATCCTAATATAGGTCTTGGCTTGGATAAAGAGCTATTACCTTGGCTAGAGATCTATACTTTTCCAGAGGAAAGTAAATATGGGGATTTAGAATATGCTAAAATCGTATACTCT
>DAIMNI010000004.1:39298-64900 GCA_036720245.1 Tissierellia bacterium
AGAGCCGTAGTATTTAACAGTATCCACAAGGAATCTACTAAATTATTAATGGATATGTTTATTGAATCTGGCCTTGGGGCCTATGTGGGAAAAGTCAATATGGACAGAAATACTGCAAAAAGTTTAATAGAATCTACTGAAATGTCTATATTGGAAACTGAAGAAATAATATTGGAGTACAAGGATAAATCCAATTTAGTAAAGCCCATTATTACCCCAAGATTTGTACCTACTTGTTCTGCAGAATTAATGGAGGGCCTAGGAAATTTGGCTATAAACTATGGACTACCCGTTCAATCTCATTTATCCGAAAATACTTCTGAAGTAGAATGGGTGAAAGAACTTCATCCAGAATTTACAGATTATGCTTTTGTATATAATGAATACAATTTATTTGGTCAAACCAATACTATAATGGCACATTGTATCTATAATACAGATGAAGAAATTAATTTGATGGCTAATAATAATGTATTTGCAGCCCACTGTCCTTATTCTAATTTTAATTTATCCAGCGGCATTATGCCTGTTAGGAAATTTTTAGACAATAAAGTACCAGTAGGATTGGGCTCTGATATATCTGGTGGTAATTGCCTAAGCATATCTAAAGTTATGGCTGCAGCAATTCAAGCCTCTAAAATGAAATGGCTAGAAACAAATAAAAAACTAGCACCATTAAATAGTAGTGAGGCCTTTTTCTTAGGAACTAAGGGCGGAGGCAGCTTTTTTGGTAAAGTTGGTAGTTTTGAAGAAGGTTATGAATTTGATGGGCTAATAATAGACGATACTAATTTAAATATTGATAAATTGCCTTTAGAAGAAAGAATTCAAAAATTTATCTATAAAGGAGATGATAGAAACATTGTAGCTAGATATGTAAAAGGAATAAAAATCCATGAGCCTAAGTAGACAGAAAATTTACCCTGTGGTATAATTTTTTTAAAAGGGACAAGGATAGGGGGATAATTATGTCTAGGCAAAATGGTATTAGTGTAGAAGAAATGATGGATTTAGAAATATTAGGGGATTCTAAACTAATTGCAGGCGCTAGAGGAATTAGAAATACTGTTTCCCGAGTAAATATTATGGCAGATCCAGATATTTTAGACTGGGTACAGGAGGGAGAATTTTTACTAACTACGGCCTATTATTTTGAAAAGGATAATATAATTGCCCAAAAACAACTAATTAGAGAATGTTCTAATAAAAAATTAGCTGGAATTGGGATTAAAGTTCTGCCCTATTTAGATTCTCTATCAAAGGAAGTACTAGATTTAGCCGATGAACTAAATTTGCCATTAATAGATATACATTATTCTATTCCTTTATCTGATATTATGATGGATATTTTTAAAGAGGTTTTTAACAAACAAGCAAGTCTCTTAGAAAGAATTGAAAAGGTACATGAACAGCTTATGATATCTATGCTAGAAGGAAATGGCATAGAGGATATTACTAGAACAATATTTAATAATATTAAAAATCCAGTGATATTAAACTTAAGCTTTTCTAATCAAGTTTATAAGGAATTTGGAGATATAGATAGTGGACTTCGAGAGGAACTCTTAAAGGATGCAAATAATTTCTATATCACAAGAGATAATAAGGCTAAATTAAAAAGACTAGATGAGGATAAAGTGCTTATAGGGGGTAAATTTGTCAATAGAATGATAATGCCCATAGTACTAAAGGACAATGTATATGGCCATATATTCACTTGGTCAACTAATTCTCCACTAGGAGGTTTTGATTTGTCCATTATAGAATCCGCCTCTACTACTATAGCCTTGGCTGTATTACAGGAATTATCTATAAAAGAAGTAGAAATAAGATATAGATCCGATTTTTTTGAAGATTTAATATCCACCGATCCAAAAAGAAAGAAAAAAGCTTTAGACAGAGCACATTTCTTTAATTTAAATCATAATAATTATTATGTAATTGAGGTTATGAGTTTTAAATTTAAACTTGAAGATGAAAATAGTGATGAACACTTATTTGAATATCTACAGGATTATATTAATACCGCTGTAATGGCCATAGAGGAAATTATGAAATACCTAAATCTAGAGGGAATAGTATCTGCAAAATTAAATGGCATTCAAATATTAATAAGTTTTGAAGACCACAAGTCTATAGATGAAAGATTAGAAGAATTAAATCAAAGGATATTACAAGTCCTAGAAAAGAAATTTAAAAATATGGAAGTAAAAATTGGAGTGGGAAGAGCCTATAATGGATTAGAAAACGTAAACAAATCTTTCTCCGATGCAATTAAAACCATTAGAACTGGCAAAGCAATTACCAATAAAGATATAATAACCTTTGACGAATTAGGCATATTTAAAATATTATGTCAGGATTTTTTAGTAGACGAATTGGAGGATTTCTACAATAGCACTTTAAAACCTTTATCAGATTATGATGAAAAAAAATCCACAGAATTAGTCAAAACCCTAGAAACCTATTTTGAACACAATGGAAATTTAACCAGAATGAGTGAACAATTATACACTCACTATAATACAGTTTTATATAGAATCAACAGAATAAAAGAAATCACAGGCATGAATTTAGACAATCCAAATGATAGACTGAATCTGGAGATTGCACTGAAGATTAAAGAAATACTTGAATAATGGGACAATGGTGGCAAGGGGACGTTTTGTTTGCCATCTAATTGTCCATTGCCCCCTGTCAATTGTTAATTGAATCACTCTTCCACCAATGCTACTGCTCTAATAGGTGAGCCAGAGCCATCTTTTATTTTTAGTGGTAGTCCAATATATAAGAATCTCTTATTTAATACTTTATCTAAATTACATAAATTTTCCGTATTTGTTATATTGTATTCTCCACAAACTAAATGGCCGGAGAAATTAATATCTTCTGGGGTTAGGTCTATGGCTGGTGCATCTACCCCTATATTCATTACACCTTGTTCTGCCAACCATTTGGCACCTTCATAGCTTAGACCTGTGTAATCTGTTTGGAATTTATCTGTGCCATAATGTCTATCGTGATGGCCTGTGAAAAGCAATACTATATCTCCCCTTTGTATTTCTTGCCCAGATTTTCGAACTGCCTCTTCTAAATCCCTTGGTTCAATATATTTTGGATGCCTCACATGGGATACATCAATACAAATGGCAGAGCCCCAAAAATGTTCCAATGGCATTTTATCTATAGTAGTGCCACCGGGTTTAAATTCAGAAACTCCATCACTATGAGTTCCACAATGCTCCGATAATAATAAATTCCTTGCAGAAAAGCCTAATGTAGGGCTTCCTGTCAATTCCATATTTTCTTCATGAGTCATATTAGTCATAATAAAAGTTTTTTGATGCATAGGAAACACTGACATTCCCTGAAATATTTCCTGAGATAAATCAATTAATCTTAAAGCCACAAAAACCCCCCCTTTTAGCTTAATTATATATATTAAAACAATAAAATCTATATAAGAAATATACAAACAAGAGAAAAGATGGCAAGGGGACGTTTTAAATTGTCAATTATCAATTGTCCATTGAATAGTGCGCCAGGGAGAACCGTCCCCGGTGGCGCACATATGAAATATTTACAAAATGCCTGAGGAATTCATCTTATTACTTTAATATTTTTATAGTATTCTAACAAGGTTTATTTCGACACTCTATGATATTATTATTTAAACGAAATAAAGGGGGCTTTAGTATGTATGATGTAATTATCAAAAATGCTAGAATACCACAGGGAGATAATACAATTCTCACTAATATTCTAGTAAAGGATGAAAAAATTTCGGGTTTTTTAGACAATGTTGACAATGTCAATGCTAAAGAAATTATAGATGCAGGTGGTCATTTAACATTGCCTGGTTGTATAGATTCTCATACTCATTTTATGTATCAGGGATTTCCCCATAGAGAAAACTTTTTGACAGGTACAGCTGCAGCAGCTAGGGGTGGGGTAACTACAGTAATAGATATGCCTTGTTGTTCAGTTCCATCAGCTCGTTCTGTAGAGCAATTAAAATTAAAACTAGATTTGGTAGAACCTCAAGGTTTAGTAGATTATGCTATGTGGGGTGGAGTTACTGGCGAAGATGTAAGAGAAGGCTGGCTTCACAATGTTCAAGAGCAGGCTGATTATGGGGTAGTGGCATTTAAGGCCTATATGACTCCATCAGTGCCAACTTATCCAAGAGTTACAGATCCAGAAATGTATGAATCTTTTGTAGCAGTAGCAGGGACAGGACTTCCCATAGGGATTCATGCTGAAAACTTTGCTATTTGTGATTATTTCGTAAAGAAATTCCAAAGAGAAGGCCGTATGGATGGTCCAGCTTGGGCAGAGGCTAGAATGGAATTAGCAGAAAAAGTTGCCATAGAACTAGGTATTAGCTTTGCTGAAGCAACAGGTGTTAGACTTCATATAGTTCATATGAGTACTGGTATAGGTGCTAAATTAGTAGGGGATGCGAAGAAACGTGGATTAAATGTAACTTCTGAAACTTGTCCACATTATTTAACCCTAAATTATCAAGAAGCAATGACTAAATATGGGCCATTGGCTAAAATTGCACCACCACTAAGAACCAAAAGAGATAATAAAGAACAATGGGAGGGCATTAGAAATGGTAGCATAGACTTTATAGCTACTGATCATGCGCCTTATGAAATAGAATCAGAAAAGCATAAAAAAGGTATGAATATTTGGACCTCATTCCCAGGAATTCCTGGAGTAGAAACTATGGTGCCTATTATAGTAAGTGAAGGCTACAATAAGGGAAGAATTTCCCTATCTAAAATGGTAGATATATTATCCACCAATGCAGCTAAACACTATGGGCTATATCCAAAGAAAGGTGCTATGCATATAGGTTCGGATGCAGACTTTACTATTATAGATTTGGATAAAAGATGGACTATAGATCCAAAAACTCAAGCTACTATGTGTGGATATACTCCTCTTGAAGGAATGGAATTAAAGGGTAAAATAGCTAAAACTGTAGTACGTGGACATTTAGTATTTGAAGATGTAGATTCCAGTGTGTTGGCAGATTTAACAGATGAAGAATTACAAAGAGTAGTTCATAATTACCCTGAAGGGGTAGAGGAAAGGTATTCAGAGATATTTAAGGAATTCCCAAATCTTCACAGTGCTGAATATGAAAAGAGTTATAGAAAAGAACATCCAGAATTAATAGACAGCCATATTAGAAATATCACGGGAATTAAGGTACAACCTGGCTTTGGAAAATTTGTTAAGAGACAAAGTATACAGATATTGCCTAGGAGAATTGAGTACTAATTTAATTGACAATTGATAATTGACAATGGACAATTTAGTTCAATTGCCAATTTACAATGGACAATTGACAATTGGCAGTGAACAATGGACAGTTGTCATCCTGAACCGTAGGTGAAGGATCTTTAATAGGCAGAAATTCTAGATTCTTCGCTGACACTCAGAATGACAACCACTTTGTCATTGATGAAGAAACTAGGGTATAGCGAAGGATCTAATAGAAAAGGGGAGATAATATGTCAAGACATGCTATTTTAGTTATAGATATGTTAAACGATTTTGCTAATGAAAAAGGTTCATTATATTGCCCAGGTGCTGGGAGAATTACGAAAAGCCTTCAAGAACTATTAAAATGGGCTAGAGGAAAAGAAGGGGACGATATTCAAATAGTTCATATTCAAGAGGCTCATAGAAAAAATGACGCTGACTTTAGAGTTAGACCAGTTCATGCAGTGGTTGGGACATGGGGTTCAGATTTTATAGAAGAACTATATCCAGAGGGAGACGAGTATATAGTTCCTAAGAGAAGACATAGTGGTTTCCAATATACAGATTTAGACCTTTATTTAAGGGAAGAGAATATAGACACAGTGGTAGTTACAGGAGTATGGACTAATGTTTGTGTTAGAAGTACAGCAACAGATGCCCTAGCCCGTGCCTATAGGGTTATTGCCTTAAGTGATGGCTGCGATTCTAAAACTGAAGAAATGCATGAATATGGCCTAAAGGATTTAAGTATGTTCGCCAAAATAATGACCATAGACGAATATATTTCTGACTGGGACGCAGGAAGAGACCCATGGGAAGGCGGAGGAGATACGGAAAATAAGGTAAAGTAAAGCTGTCATCCTGAACCGTAGGTGAAGGATCTTTGATAGGCAGGAAACCGAGATTCTTCGCTGACGCTCGGAATGACAGTATAATGGCTTAGAATAACAGTATAATTGTTCAGAATAACAATTTAATTCTCATAATGACAATATGAAAGTAGGTCATACTATGAAAATAGTAGTTGGAATATCAGGGGGGAGTGGCTCTATTTATGCCATTTCCCTTCTGAAGGCTTTAAAAGAATTAAATATTGAAACTCATTTAGTAGTAAGCACCATGGGGGAATATGTGGTAGAGCATGAAACGGGGATAAAATTAGAAGAATTAAAATCTATGGCTACATATTTTCATGATAATAAAAACTTTGCAGCTCCTATAGCTAGTGGTTCTTTTAAGGTGGATAGTATGGTGGTTTTACCTTGTTCTATGAAGACTTTGTCTAGTGTGGCCAATGGCTTTTCAGATAATTTATTAGCTAGGGCTTGTGATGTAAGTATTAAGGAGAGAAGAAAATTAATATTAGTTCCAAGGGAAACTCCCCTAAGCCCTATACATTTGGAAAATATGCTAAAATTATCCCAAATGGGGGTTACAATATTTCCACCAAGTCCTGGCTTTTATAATCATCCTGAAACCTTAGAAGATATAATCTTAAATATGACTGGTAGAATTTTAGATATATTAGGAATCGACAACAATTTAATCAATAGATGGGAAGGTTTATAGGAAGGGGGGATAAATTGGAAAGGCAAATGTTAAGATATACTTTAGAAAAAATGGATAGAATGGGAGTCCTTCTCAATTGTGATAGAGAAGTAAATCCAGAATATGAAATGGGTGCAGTATTAAAGTATTTTAGAAATAAAAGATCTATAGTGTTTAATAATATATATAATTCCCCCCATAAAGTAGCAGGAGGTCTATATGGAGATAGGGAAATAATATATAAATTATTAAATATGAATCACGAAAACAGATTATATAAATTTATGGATGCTATTGCAAACCCTATGCCCTATAAAATAGTAGATAATGGACCTATTAAGGAAAATATCATCAAAAGAAATATAGATATAGCCAAATTGTTTCCCATTCCCAAGTTCCAAGAAAAGGATTCTTCTTCTTTTATTACAGCAGGTGCATTGGTAATAAAGGATCCAGAAACAGGGAGATATTTTACCTCCATTAGGAGATTCCAAATAAATGGAAGAAATGAAATGTCGGCATTAATAGCATCGCCAAAATTAACTAATGATTTTCTAGAATTAGAAAAACAAAATAAAGAATTAGAAATAGCCATAATATTAGGCTATGATGCAGAATTTTTAATGGCTAGTCAAGTTCCTTCTTCTACTTATGGTGTGGATAAATATGAAATAGACAGTGCCCTAAGGGGGGAACCATTGGAATTAATTAGATGTGAATCTGTAGATTTATTAGTGCCAGCTCATGCTGAAATAGTATTAGAGGGGCGAATTGTTCCTAGTAAGCGTGAATTAGAAGGCCCCTTTGGAGAATTAATGGGATATTATGGTGCCAAGGCTCCCCACCCAATTATAGAGATAGATACTGTACTCCATAGAAATGACCCTATAATGCAGGTGGCATTTCCATGTAGAGAAGAGCATGTGTCCAATGGACTAATTAGAGAAGTGGAATTATACAATAGTTTAAGAAATCAGGTAGATGTAATAGATGTAAATGTTACAGAGGGTGGAGGCTATAGATTTAATGCTTTCGCATCTATTAATAAACAAAAAGCAGGAGATGGGAAATCTGCAATATTAGCAGCATTAGGTTCTAATAGGGATTTAAAACAAGTGGTTATAGTAGATGAGGACGTGGATATATTTGATGTGCAGGATATAGAATGGGCTATTACCACAAGAGCACAGGCTAGTTTAGATATGGTAATTGTGCCTGGTGCATTAGGTTCATCTTTAGAACCATCCCATGATTTAAGGGGAATAACTGACAAGTTGGGGATTGATGCTACAAAACCTATAGGAGAATTAGCCTCTAAATTTGAAAGGGCTATAATCCCTAGGTATGAAAATATAGATATTAGTAGGTATTTCCCAAATTTAAAATAAAGAAGGTGAGGTAGATGAAGCAAGCAATAGGTATGGTGGAAACCAGATCCCTAGTAGCAGCCATTGAGGCGGCAGATACTATGGTGAAGGCTGCTAATGTAGAAATTATGGATTTTCAGATAGTAGGCTCTGGTCTAGTGTCTGTAACTGTAACTGGGGATGTAGGGGCAGTAAAGGCTGCAGTGGAAAGTGGTAAGGTACGGGCAGCTAAAGTGGCGGAGGTAGTTTCAGCCAATGTAATTCCTAGACCTCATGATGAAGTGGACAAAATATTTTAAAATTATGGTGGTGAAGAATTATGGCAAATCCATTGGCTAGAGTAGTTATGAACAATGTAATTAAAAAGACTGAAGAAAATAGACCCTATGAAAAGGAAAGAAATTTAACTAGTAGAGATGAAGAAATAATAACAAAATTAATAAATAGAGAAAGCGTAGTTAAAGAAGAAAACCATAGTATCAATGTGTTAAGTTTAGACGAGGCAGCAGATAGAGTTAGAAATAGAAAATAGGAGGGAGGGGCTTTTAATGCAGATGGCATTAGGACTTATTGAAGCCTTAGGATTAACAACAGCAGTTGCTGCCCTAGATGCAGCTAGTAAGGCTGCGGATATTACCCTAATTGGTACAGAAAAGGTAATTGGAGTGGGAGGGACAGTTGGGGTAAATCTCCAAATTGCTGGGGAAGTGGCAGCAGTAAAAGCGGCAATAGATGCAGGTGTGGAGGCAGCAAATAAAGTGGGTATAGTCCAATCATCTCATGTAATTCCTAGGCCTCATGACGAGGTAGATAAATTAATTGAAGAATTTTCAAAAAATTTAAAGGATAATAAGGAGACTGTGGAGAATAAAGATAATGAGGAAAATGCAAAAATAGAAAGTAAAAAGAAATAAGGAGGCTATACAAATGGCAGAATATGGTCAAGCATTAGGTTTAATTGAAACAAAAGGATTGGTAGGCTCTATAGAGGCAGCAGATGCTATGGTAAAGGCTGCTAATGTAACATTAGTATCCTATGAAAAAATCGGCTTTGGGCTTGTTACAGTAATGGTTAGGGGAGATGTAGGTGCAGTAAAGGCAGCAGTAGATGCAGGTGCTGAAGCAGCTAGAGCTGTTGGAGAACTTCACTCTGTACATGTAATCCCAAGGCCACATTCAGAAGTGGAGAGAGTTATACTTAAAAAATATGAATAATACCATTGGGGTGTATTAAATGGTAAAAAATAAAATAACCTTAAATGTTTTAGCTGATATAAGTAAAAAAATAAACAATGGGGGCTATACTGCCCCTAGTAACAATATATTGATAATATGTAATGGTTCTAATATAGATCTTAGTTCTAGAATTTTAGAATTAAAAAAGCTGAAGGAAAAGGACTACAATTTATCTATTGGCTTTTCTTTTATGGGAGAGGAAATTTTAAATAAAGAAGAAATTCTAAATACATTAAATCCCATGGAGATATATGGAGAAGAGGATATATTTAATTTAGAGGATATTGTAGATAAATACCCTAAATTAATTATGCCAAATATCACTATGAATACACTGTCTAAAGTAGCATTAGGAATGATAGATAGTTTTGCATCGAATATATTATGGACATATCTTTATTATGGGAAAGATGTATATTTAGACTTTAATTCAGTAAATAATTACTTAGGTAAGTCTAGCAAAAATAAGGCCATTAATAGACTTATAAATAGCCATATTAAAACTATAAAAGATATGGGAGCCATAGAAATAGTAGAAGCAAATTATATAGAAAAAGTAATAGGGGAAAACCCAGAAACTAGGCTTAAAAAACCAGATATTGAAATAAATAAGGAATTTAATAAAGTTATTACTGAAAGGGATTTATATAATTTTTCAAGGGATACGATTTTAAAACTACCAAAAGGAACTATTATAACCCCCTTAGCTCGTGACAGAGCTAGGGAATTGGGGATTAAAATAGAAATAGAAAGATAGGGGGCGGAAATTTTGTATATAGGAAAAGTAATAGGAACAGTAGTAGCCACTAGGAAAGATGAAAATTTAGTAGGTTCTAAACTAATGATAACCCAACCCCTAAATATGGACTTAAAACCCATAGGGGAACCGATTATAGCCGTAGACACTGTAGGTGCCGGCATTGGGGAAGTGGTACTTTACAGCAAAGGCACCGCAGCTAGAATAGCCGCAAGAAAAATGGATTCTCCAATAGATATATCTATAGTAGGGATTGTGGATCAATTGTCAATTGACGATTAATACAATTGACAATTGATAATGGACAATGGACAATTAATGCAATTGATAATTGACAATGCGACCTCTGGCCTTTGTCATCCTGAGCCAAAGGCGAAGGATCTCAGACCCGAAAGCTCGACCCAAACAATTGTCAATTGTAAATTGTAAACTGTAAATTGAAAAAGAGGGGTGAGAAAGAAATTGAACGCAAAGTATATGAAAATGGCCATGGAATATAGAAATATTGTAGATGTATTAATGGGAGATAGTGAATTTGCAGATATGGTTTTATATAATGGTCAGATTATAAATGTAATTACTAGGGAAATCTATCTAGGTGATATTGCCATTAAAGGTGAATATATAATATTAGTAGGGGATTGTAAAGATTTAATAGGGCCAGATACTTTGGTTATAGATATGGAAGGGAAATATTTATCTCCAGGTTTTATAGATTCCCATATGCATTTTGAATCTAGTATGCTAACTATTACAGAATTCTCTAGATTGTCTATTCCATCTGGAACTACTACATTAGTAGCAGACCCACATGAAATAGGGAATGCCCTAGGGCCAGTGGGCATGAAAGCCATGGCAGATGAGATAGATAAAGTACCCAATAAGGTATATTTGGTGGTACCATCTTTAACACCAGATAGCCCAAGTCTAGAAACTGCAGGAGTAGATGTGGATTCTAGGGATATGGAGGATTTGTTAAATTATAAAAACATAATAGGTATTGGGGAATTACAAGGTTTTAGTAATGTAAAACATGTTTATAGAAATACACCAGAAATTATCACTGATTTAATTGCATCTTCTATGTATGCCCGTTCTAAGGATATGGTAGTAGATGGAAATGCCCCAGAATTATTTGGCAATGAATTAGCAGCACATATAATTGCCACAGGGGGAAAATGTTCTTGTCATGAAACTACCACTAAGGCGGAAGCTATGGAAAAACTTCGTCAAGGAGTATATTTATTTATGAGGGAAGGTTCTACCCAAAAGAATATGGGGGAATGCATTAGGGCTGTAACAGAAGAAAATATGGATTCTAGAAGATGTATATTGGCCACAGATGATATGGTGGCAGCAGATTTAGAAACTCTAGGACATATGAATGAAATAGTGAGACGTACCATAAAAGAAGGGGTAGATCCAGTAGAGGCAATTCAAATGGTAACTATTAATCCAGCTACTTATTTTGGTCTGGACCATGTAGGAGTATTGGCACCAGGCAAAGCTGCTGATATTGCTGTAATAAGTAATTTAAATGAAATGGTAGTAGATGGTGTATTTATAGATGGTAAATTAATTGCATCCCAAAGGGAATTATTAATAGATTTACCTAAATATACTTATCCAGAAGAAGTAAAAAATTCTGTGAGAATAGGGGCTATTTCTGAAAAGGATTTAGAGATAAATTCAGATGGAAATTCTGCAAGAATTAGATATATAGAGGTAATACCAGATCAAAACTTAACAGGAAAAGGGGAAGAAACTTTAAAGGTTTATAATGGGGTAGTAGAGCCAGATGCAAATTTAGACACCATAGGCATAGCCTGTGTTGAAAGATATGGTAGGACAGGAAATATTGGCAAGGCTTTTGTACGAGGTTTTGGCTTAAGAGAAGGGGCTTTTGCAGAATCCGTAGGCCATGATACCCACAATATTATGGTAGTGGGTACCAATATAAAGGATATGACAATGGCAGTAAATAGAGTTATTGAAATAGGGGGAGGCTTGGCTGTAGCCAATAGAGGTAGGATATTTTCCGATATGAGATTGCCAGTAGGGGGATTAATAACTGATGAATTAGACGGACATGAGGTAAGTGAAAAAATTGCAGAATTAGAACGAATAGTAGTAGAAGATTTAGGGTGCAAAATCCACGCGCCATTTATGCATCTATCTTTCTTGGCATTATCTACATCGCCAGTATGGAAAATCACAGATAAAGGACTAATAGATGTAAATAATTTTGAAATTCTTCCTCCAGTAGTAGAATAACTGAGATAATGTGGAATCTCGGTATGGTAGTTATCAACTTTTGTTGATATAATAATAAAGTGATGAAAGGAGGGTAGGGGTTTTAAAATAAAATTTAAGGAGGATTTGTATGTCTAATAGGTCAGCAGCTAATGATGGATTTTTGGAAAGACGTTTTAAACTAAGTGAACATGGTACCGATGTTAAGACTGAGATTATTGCAGGAATTACTACTTTTATGACTATGGGCTATATTTTGGCAGTAAACCCAATGACATTAAATAAAACAGGAATGGATTGGGGTGGAGTATTTACAGCCACAGCAGTATCAGCCATAATAGCCACATTGATAATGGCTTTTTATGCAAATTATCCCTTTGCATTAGCACCAGGAATGGGACTTAATGCTTTCTTTACCTATACAGTTGTTCTTGGTATGGGAAAATCTTGGCAATTTGCATTAACAGCAGTATTTATTGAGGGGATTATCTTTATTATTTTATCATTTCTTAAAGTTAGAGAAGCAATTTTTGATGCAATCCCAATGAATTTGAAAAAAGCAGTATCGGTGGGTATTGGATTATTTATTGCATTAATAGGATTCACCAGTGCAGGAATTGTAGTGCCAGGAGATGGGATAATAGTAGATTTAGGAGCACTTACAACTGCTGGACCACTTTTAACCTTAATAGGTATAGTTATTATAGGAGTATTATTAGCTAAAAATGTAAAAGGTGCATTATTAATAGGTATAATTGCAACTACTATAATAGGGATACCCATGGGGGTAACTCTATTACCACAAGGTATGTTAGTGCAATTACCTCCATCCATAGCAGATGTAGCTTTCAAATTTGAATGGACTGAAATTTTCACTTGGGAAATGTTATTAGTAGTATTTACTTTCCTATTTGTAGACGTATTTGACACTGTAGGAACTCTAGTTGGAGTAGCTTCAAAGGCAGATATGTTAGATGAAGAAGGAAAATTAGAAAAAGCTAGTGAAGCATTATTAGCAGATGCAATAGGTACAGTAGCAGGAGCTTGTTTAGGTACTAGTACAGTAACTACCTATGTAGAATCAGCAGCAGGGGTAGCTGATGGTGGTAGAACAGGACTTACAGCTTTATCTACAGCAGTAATGTTCTTCTTAGCATTATTCTTCTCACCTATATTTGGCATGATACCAGCAGAAGCTACAGCACCAGCACTAATTTTAGTAGGATTATTTATGATGAGTCCAATAAAAGATATAGACTTAGAAGACTTTACAGAAGCTATACCAGCATTCTTAACTATAGTTATGATGCCTTTTGCCTATAGTATTGCACAAGGAATCGTATTTGGTATGGTATCCTATGTAATATTAAAACTTTTAACTGGAAAACATAAAGAGATTTCAGGCATTATGTATGTATTAGCAGTATTATTTATACTAAGCCATATATTCCTATAAAGTAAATCTAGGACACTGGGACAAGGGGAGTTTTCCTTGTCCCACTTTTACAATGGATAATGGACAATTGACAATTACTGGGGTCAATCTTTGGGGTTTTTTTGATGGCTCAGATAATTAATTGTCAATTGGAAAAGGAGAAAATAATTATTATGGATGAAAATTTAATATTAAATAGGTCTTTTGATTTTGCAGTTCAAACTGTTGAGGTATATAAATATTTATGTAATAAAAGGGAGTTTGTTTTATCAAAGCAATTACTTCGTTCGGGGACTAGTATTGGGGCAAATGTTAAAGAGGCCATGCACGGGCAAAGCAGAAAAGATTTTTTATCTAAAATGAATATTGCCTTAAAAGAGGCTAATGAAACAGAATATTGGATTGAATTATTAATTGAAACGGGGTATCTAACAAAGGAAGATAGCCTGAAATATTTAAATAATTGTAAAGAATTATGTAGGATACTAGGTAGCATAGTAAAAACGACTAAAAGCACAATCTAAAAATGACCCAAAAGATAGACCCAAACAATTGTCAATTGCTAATTGTCAACTGTCAATTAAACAAATGGGGGTGGGGATAAATGTCTTTAGAAATGGTTTATAAAGGGAATAGTATATCTGAAGTTGTGGAAATATTGGAAAAGTATAAAGAAGATGCAAAATTAATAGCAGGGGGAACAGATATTATTATTGATATTAGAAATGAAAAGATCCAGCCACGAGTTTTAGTAGATATTTCAAGTATAGAAGAATTAAAAAAGATTGAAGAAAAAGATGATTATATAGAAATAGGTGGAGCAGCTACTTTTACACAAATTGTAGAATCTGAAATTTTTACAGGGAATTTATATGGATTAAATAAAGCTTGTAGATTAGTAGGTTCTCCACAAATTAGAAATAAGGGTACCATAGGTGGAAATATTGCCAATGGTTCTGCTGCAGCAGATTCTGTTCCTCCACTAATTTGCCTAGATGCTAGTATTGTTTTAGAAAGCATCCACAATACTCGGGAAATAAAATTAGAAGATTATTATAAAAATCAGATTAAAATTGAAGAAAATGAATTGATTGCAAAAATTCACTTTAAAAAACCCCTTGAAAATCAAATATTAGCTTTCTCCAAACTTGGTCTTAGAAAGGCATTGGCTATATCTAGGCTTACTATAGCTACTTTATTGGAACTAGATGAAGACAATAGGATAAAAAATATTATAGTGTCAAGTGGTGCTTTGGCAAAATATCCAATTAGAGAAGTAGAATTAGAAGAATTTTTCCTAGGGAAAATTCTAGACGAAGAAAATATAAAGCAAGGGATAATAGTACTTCAAAATTCTATGGATAAAAGATTGGCTGGAAGATCTACACTGCCCTACAAGAGAGCAGCAGTAGAAAGAATCCTAAGGGAAGCCCTATATGAGGCCTCTAATTTGGACAAGGTGGTGGCATTATGAGAGAAATATCCTTAAATGTAAATGGGAAAGACTATAATTTAGAAATAGATGAAAACAAAAGACTTTTAGATTTAATAAGGGAAGATTTAGACCTAATAGGTGTAAAAGAAGGCTGTAGCGAAGGGGAATGTGGGGCCTGTTCCATAATAATGGATGGAGAAGTAGTGAATTCTTGTTTAATTATGGCTTTTCAAGCTGATGGGAGCCATATCTTAACCATAGAAGGATTAGAAGAAAATGGAGAAGTAAATCTAATTCAACAGGCATTTATAGATGTGGGGGCAGTTCAATGTGGCTATTGCACTCCCGGAATGATTATGTCTGTAAAGGCATTATTAGATAAAAACCCAAATCCATCTCGTGAGGAAATTAGGGAAGGGATTTCAGGCAATCTATGTAGATGTACAGGATACAATAAAATAATAGATGCTACAGAAAAATCTATAATGTATATGAAGGAGGGGGAAGGATGCTAAATACAGTAGGTAAAAACATTATTAGAGTAGATGCCCATAGTAAAGTTACAGGAAAAGCCTTGTATCCAGAGGATATTTATATGGACAATATGGCCTATGGTATGACCCTAAGGTCCAAACTCCCCCATGCCTATATTAAAGTAGATATTACAGAAGCTGAAAGAATAGATGGGATTCTTAAAATTTTTACCTATAAGGATGTGCCAAATAATCAATATGGAGTAGTTTTTAAAGATCATGAAGTGTTTTGTGAAAAAAAGGTTAGAAGAATTGGAGATCCTATTGCTTTTGTAGTAGGTAAGACCAAAGAAGTTTGTAAAGAGGCTTTAGAGAAAATAAAAGTAGAATACGAAGAATTAGAAGGGGTATTTGACCCAGTACTGGCTATGAGAGAAGATTCTCCAAAGGTTCATGGGGATAGCAATATAATGTATCATTATAAAATTAGACGGGGAGATATAGAAGAAGGTTTTAAAAATTCTTATGTAATTGCAGAAAACACTTATAGTACCCATATGGTAGAACATGGATTTTTACAGCCAGAAGCTGGTGTTTCTTTTATAGATGAAGAAGGCAGGATTGCAGTCATTGTGGCTACTCAATATCCTCATTATGATAGAGAAGAAATTGCCTCTGCCTTAAATCTATCAGGGGAAAAGGTAAGAATAATAAATGCCAATATAGGTGGTGCTTTTGGTGGTAGAGAAGATATTAGTCTCCAAATACATTTAGCTTTGGCTACTTATATACTTGAAATACCTATTAAAACCGTATATTCTAGAGAAGAATCCTTTTTAGCCCATAGTAAGCGTCATCCAATTATTATGAAATGCAAAACAGGGGCAGATAAAAATGGAAAATTAATGGCCATGGAGGCAGAATTAATTGGGGATACTGGAGCTTATGCTTCTTGGGCAACAAATGTAATGCGGAAAGCAGGAGTCCATATTACTGGACCTTATTATATACCAAATGTAAAAGTAGATTCCTATGGAGTCTATACAAATAATCCTTATGCTGGGGCCATGAGAGGATTTGGCGCAACCCAAGTGCCTATAGCTCATGAACAGCAAATGGATATTTTAGCAGAAAAACTAGGTTTAGATCCTATATCTATTAGAATGATAAATATATTTAAAAAAGGTTCTACTACAGCCACAGGTCAAGTCCTAGTAGAATCCGTTCCCCTAGAGGAATGTATAGAAAGTATAGTAGAAAAAATGGACTTTCTTGGAGAAAAGGGGGGAGCCAGATGAAAAAAGTAGGTAGAGGTATTGGAGTATCCTTTTATGGCACTGGATATGGCAATGGCTTTCCCGATGTTTCTAAGGCAATAGTAGTATTACATGAAAATGGGAAGGTAGGTATATATGTAGGGGCTACAGAGGTAGGACAAGGTGCAAAAACAGCTTTACTGCAAATAGGGGCAGAAGCCTTAGGCCTATGTACTAAGGACATATTGTTTATATCGGAAGACACTAGTTTAATGCCAGATTCAGGCACTGCAGCAGCTAGCCGCCAAACTTATAATACGGGAAATGCCATTAAGGTAGCTTGTGAGAATTTTAAAGCAGAAATAATTAATATAGCCCAAAAAGAACTAAAATTAAATTCCAATAGGGGATTAAAAGTGGAAAATGGGGAGATTTATTTAGAATTTTTCCCAGAAAAGCGAATTAGTTTTAAGGAATTAGCAGATAAATATGGAGATGGAAATATTGCGTCAGATGGAGAATTTGTAGCTCAAACTGTAGAAATGGACTCAGAAACTGGTCAAGGGGCACCTTATTGGCCTTATACTTTTAATGCTTGTGGTATAGAATTAGAAGTGGATATTTTAACTGGACAAATAAATATACTAAAAGCAGTATTTGCCCAAGATGCAGGCAGAGCAGTAAATCCCCATTTAGTAGAGGGACAAATGGATGGGGGATTTGCCATGGCATTAGGCTATGCATTATTTGAAGATTTAAATTTGGAAAACGGTAAAATTAAAAATGACAAATTTTCCAGATATTTAATACCTACAGCCATGGATATGATAGATGTGGAAAATATAATAATAGAAGACCCAGAACCTACAGCCCCCTATGGAGCCAAAGGAATAGGCGAACCAGTAATGATTCCCATAACTCCAGCTATACTAAATGCAATATATGATGCCACAGGGGTAAGGATATATGATTTGCCAGCTACGCCGGAGAAGTTGAGGAAGGCTTTGGATGAGGCACAATAAGTTAAATACTATTGTGGTGAATCCCGACATATTTGGGAAGAACGCCCCTCCAATTCAAGATTCGGAAAGTATCACAACACGGGAAAAAAATGGCCGTGAAGATTGCTACCGCTAAAAAACACGGCCAAACAATCTTTTTCCCTTAGTTGGATACTTTCACGAATCTTTCATAAGTCGGAGCTTATCTTCTCAAATATGCCTGAATGTACTAGTATATCATAAGACAGAGAATCATTCGGGATCACTGAAAAAGTACTTATTCTGTCATCCTGAGCATCGCGAAGGATCTCCATACGATGGGGACATTCCTCAAAAAGATAGACCGTCTTGCAAGAGGTGTGTCCCCTAACCTTTGCACCGCTTAGGGATCCTTCACCTTTGGCTCAGGATGACAGCGTTTTTCAATTGTCAACTATCAATTGTCAATTGTAAATTGCGCCAGGGAGAACCGTCCCCGCTGGCGCACAAATATAGAGAGGTGATAATATGCTAAATAAAATAAAAATAGCCAATGGCGAAAAGAAGGCGCCTCTGGTGATAAAAAATGCTAATATAATAAATGTGTTTACTAATGAAATAATCCCTGGGGATGTTGCCATATATAATGGTAGGATAGTTGGCATAGGGGACTATAGTGGAGAAGAGGAAATAGATTTAGAGGGGAAATATTTATCTCCTAGCTTTATAGATGGTCATGTTCATATAGAATCTTCTATGGTAACAGCTTTACAATTTTCTAAGGCAATAGTGCCTCACGGTGTAACCACTATAATTGCTGATCCTCATGAAATTGCTAATGTTAAGGGGCTAGAGGGGGTAGAATATATATTAGATAGTAGCGAAAATCTGCCATTAGATGTGTATATAATGCTACCTAGCTGTGTACCAGCTACTCCCTTTGAAAATTCAGGGGCTGTGCTAAATGCAGAGGATTTAGAAAAATTAATAGATCATCCTAGAGTATTAGGTCTTGGGGAGATGATGAATTATCCTGGAGTTATAAATGGGGATAAGGAAGTATTAAAAAAGCTAGAACTATTTCAAGATAAAGTAATAGACGGCCATGGCCCTCTAATAAAAGATAAAGAATTAAATACTTATGTAGGGGCAGGGATTGTTACGGAACACGAGGCTTCCACTATAGAGGAAATGATAGATAGATTGAGGCTAGGCATGTATATTCATATTAGGGAGGGCTCTGCTGCTAGAAATTTAAAGGAATTAATTCAAGGGGTAAATAAAGATAATTTACGAAGATGTATATTTTGTACTGATGATAAACATCCATCAGATTTATTGACTGATGGCAGTATAGACCACAATATTAGACTTGCCATTAAAAGTGGGATTGACCCAATAGATTGTATAAAAATGGCCTCCTTAAATGCGGCTGAATGCTATGGCCTAAAAGGAAAAGGTGCCATAGCTCCAGGATACTACGCCGATATGGTGGTAATTGATAATTTAGAGGAGTTCAATATAATGGAAGTATATAAAAATGGAAAATTGGTAGCTAAAGACAATAAGCCATTATTTAATTTAGAGGAAATGGATAGTTCCTCCATGATGAATACTGTAAATATAAGTGAAATCACAGAAAAAGATTTGGAAATAAAATTAAATGGCGAAAAAGTCAATGTAATAAAGTTACTTCCCTATAGTTTAATTACAGAAAAAGTAATAAGAGAAGTAGAACTAGAAAATGGGGTATTTAAACCACAAAATGATATATTAAAAGTAGCAGTAGTGGAAAGACATAATAAAACTGGAAATATTGGTCTAGGTTTAGTAGAAGGATTTGGCCTTAAAAATGGAGCTATAGCTTCTACAGTAGCCCATGATTCTCACAATATTATAGTAATAGGGGACAATGATAGGGATATTTTAATGGCCATACACGAATTAGAAAAAGTAGGTGGAGGTATTACCATAGTTTCTAATGGGGAAATAATAGACACCTTAGCCTTAGAAATTGCAGGATTAATGAGTCAAAAACCTTTAGGAGAAGTAAATGAAAAATTAAGTGAAATGCTAAATGTTTCTTACGAAAAGTTAAAAATAAATAGAGAATATGAACCTTTTATGACATTATCTTTTATTGCACTACCTGTAATTCCAGATATTAAATTGACAGATATGGGGCTTTTCTATGTGGGAGAATTTAAGTTTATAGATTTAAATGTTGAGTCCTAGAAAGGGAGGGATTTGTGTTGAAAGGGAAAAGGGATTTTTTCCAATTGTTTTTTACTATTTTTATATTTATGTTATTAAATTTCCTTGGAATTTATTATCTAAATAAAATCTATTTAATTTTAATTTCTATTATTGTTTTGACTGGAATCCTAACTAGAATAATTCAAAAGGGGTTTCAAAATAATGAATTAAACAAAGTAATAGATTATGTGGATAATATAAATTTAATGGATTTTACCATTGATGAGGATTTGCCTATTTCCATAGAAGCTCAAAAATGTTTAGAAAAGATTTCAAGGGGGATGAAAGAAAATTTAAAAACCCAAGTAGAAATCTCCACAGATATATTTCATATATGTGAAAGACTAAATGCCCTATCCCAAGAGAGTCTAGCCTCTACAGAGACCATAGCATCTTCTGTAGAGGAAGCAGATTCAAATACTGTGGAGCAATCTAATATGCTAAACAAAAGTAGTGAACTAATCAATGAAGTATTTATCTCTTTAAAAAATATTGAAGGGGAAATGATGGGCAAATTAGAATCCATATCCAATTCTATTGATATGGCACAAAGTGGAATGGAAAACGTAAAATATATAGAAGAAAAAATTATAGAATCCAGTAAGATAACACAAAAATTATCTAGAGAAATTTCACAATTAAAGGATTACTCCGATGAAATAGTGAGTTTAACAGATTTAATTAATTCCATATCTAAAGAAACCAATATGCTATCTTTAAATGCCTCCATAGAAGCAGCTAGAGCAGGGGAACATGGGAAGGGCTTTGGAGTAGTAGCAGTGGAAGTGGGGAAACTTGCCAAAGAAACTGAAGAAGTTTCAGCTAAAATTGACGGCATCATATATAATTTAAAAAATGGAATAGATTTAATAGTCGAAAGTATGGAAGAAGATATAAAATATTCAGAGGCTAATTATTCCATTATAAAGAGTACTAATGAGGAATTTGAAAATATTGTATCAGGTCTTAATATAGGCAAAAACAGTTTAGAGGATATTGAAGATGCAACAGAGGAAAATAACAAAATAATTGAGGAAGTAAATAATAATATAAATAGAATTGCCAATTTCTCAGGAGAAATAGCCTCCCATATGGAAGAAACCACAGCCCAGGTATTAGAACAGCACAATAGATCTAAATATCTTCAAGATGTAGTGGAGGAAATCACAAACAATGTGCATAATATGCAGCAATTTGTAGCAGGGAAAGCAATGGAGGAAAGGATGTTAAAGGCTGTATATTATATTCAGGATTATACAAAGGCTAATAAAGATATAAGTCAAGAAGAGATAAACAAATTGCTAGAGAAAACATCAATGGACGATATATATATTACAGATACCAAAGGAGTAATTGTACATAGTAGCAGTAGAGAATCTCTAGGTCTAAATTTATATGAAGCAGATAAAAGTTTCCTAGCATTAAAAGAGGGAAGACGCAAATATATATTTACTCCAATTAAAATAAGAATCGAAGATGGCCAATTATTTAAATTCTTGGTTGTAATAGATGAGGAAAAGCGATTATATGAAGTGGGTATGGCACTAGATTCCCTTTTAAAAATATAGGTGATTTTATGGATATTTATAAAGGCTTAAAACTAAATCTAAATAATAGAAAAATACTATCCTTTGTAGGTGGTGGCGGCAAAACCACCACCATATTTACATTGGGAAAAGAGTTAAAGAATTTAGGCAAAAAAGTCCTAATAAGCACCACTACTAAAATTTATGAACCAAAAAAGGATTATGATTATTATTTCTTAGAAAGGCTTCCAAAAGGCTTTAAACCCATAAATGGAAGTATTACTATATTAGGAGAAGAAATAAGGGAAGGGAAACTAATAGGTCTTTCTTTAGAAAAATTAGATGATATAATAGAAAATAAGCTATTTGACTTCATATTAATAGAAGCTGATGGTTCAAAAGGAAAACCAATTAAGGCTATGGGAGAATGTGAGCCTATAGTGTCTAAGCATACCACTAAGACCTTTGGAATTATTGGCATAGACTCTCTAGATAAAGAAATTAAAAATATAGTACATAGACCAGAATTATTTATAAAAATTGTAGATAAAAATTTAGAGGAAAAAGTAGAGGAAATGGATATAGTAAAATTAGTGCTAGATTCTAAAGGCTTATTTAAAGATGCTAAGGGAGAAAGGGTTTTCCTTTTAAATAAAGTGGAGGGGGAAAATTTTGCAAGGGCTAAAAAGATAAAAGAAAGATTATTGGAAGAAAACTTTCAAGGGAGAATAATTTTAGGAAATATTTTGGAGAATAAATTTTACTAAGGGGAATTACTATGATTACTGGCATTATATTAGCTTCTGGCTATTCCAGAAGAATGAAAAGTGATAAATTAATAATGAATATCAATGGAAAACCTATGGTAGAATGGGCTATTAGGGCTTGTTCTGATTCTAAATTAGATAATATAATCTTAGTCTATAGAACTCCTAAAGTAAAGGAAATTGGCGAGAGATATAAGATTAAAAGCGTGTACAATGAAAAGGCTTATTTAGGCCAATCAGAAGGGGTAAAACTAGGAGTAAAGTATGCAAACAATAATGGTGGCTATATGTTTTTAGCAGGAGATATGCCCTATATTGATTCTAAATTAATAGATAGATTAATTGAAGAATATAATAAAAATCCAGATTCTATAATAGTACCTTTTTATAATGGAAAACAGGGAATGCCTACTATATTTCCTAAAATTTATAGGAAAGACTTTTTAAATATAAATGGAGATAAGGGTGGAAGGAATATTATAAGGGAAAATCCTAATTTAGTAAAAAAGGTATATATAAAAGATGAAAAATTAGGTGTAGATATAGATTGCATGGAAGATATTAAAAAAGTGAATAAACAAATGGGGGAATAAATATGAGTCTTGTAATAGTTCGTGGAGGTGGAGATATAGCCTCGGGAATAATCCATAGACTTTATAAATCAGGCTTTAAAATCTTAGTATTAGAAATAGAAAAGCCCCTATCTATTAGGAGAGAAGTCTCCTTTAGTGAGGCAATATATAGGGGAGAAATGGAAATAGAAGGAGTAAAGGGAATATTTGTGGAAAACTTGGACAATATATGGAAAGTTATAGATAATGGGGATATTCCCATATATATTGACCCTAAGGGAGAGGCCATAGATATTTTAAAGCCTATGGTAGTAGTAGATAGTATATTGGCTAAAGTAAATTTAGGTACCTATAGGGAAATGGCTCCTATTACCATAGGAGTAGGCCCTGGATTTGAAGCAGGGGTAGATGTGGATTTAGTTATAGAAACTAAAAGAGGACATTATTTAGGAAAAGTAATAGAAAAGGGCCCAGCTGCTAAAGACACAGGCGTACCTGGATTTACCCTAGGCTATAGTGAAGAAAGGGTAATTAGGGCAGTGGGAGATGGAATATTTACCACTAATTATAAAATAGGGGATAGAGTAAATAAGGGAGATATAATTGGAAATGTAGGAGATAATGAAATTGTGGCAAAAATAGATGGCATAATTAGAGGGCTCTTAAAAGAAGGGCTATCTGTAAAAGATGGACTTAAAATTGGGGATATAGACCCAAGGGGACAGGTAGAATATGCCTTTACCATATCTGATAAGGCTAGAGCTGTTGGGGGAGGAGTACTTGAGGGAATACTATATCTAAAACATAGGGAGGGGAAATATGAGTAAGTTTATTATGAAAAAAGCTTTAGAAGAAATAGATAAAGGGAATGAATTGGCAATTGCTACTATTATAGATGCCAGTGGATCTACTCCAAGAGAAGCTGGAGCTAAGATGATTGTATTAAAAAATGGCAAAACCTACGGCACAGTAGGTGGTGGTGCTATGGAAAAAAGAATTATAGAATTATCCCTAGAGGCCATAGAAAAGGGAAAAAGTGAAGCCATATCTTTGCCTCTAGATGCTAAAGGTGTAGAGATGATTTGTGGCGGGGCAGTAGAAGTATTTATAGAAGTATATAAAAGTAGACCTAAATTATTAATTGCAGGTGGAGGTCATGTAGGCTATGCCATATATAATGCAGCCTTGCCCCTAGATTTTGATATAGTGATTTTTGAGGATAGGGAAGAATTTTTAAATAGTGAGAGATTTCCAGAGGCATATGAACTAGTACTTGGGGATATAGGAAAAAGTTTAAGGGATTATCCAATAGATGAAAATACTTATATAGTAATTGTAACTAGAGGCCATAAATACGATGAAGAAGCCTTAGCTATGGTAGCGAACTCTGATGCAAAGTATATCGGTGCCATGGGAAGTAAGAAAAAGGTCATTACTATGTTTAAAAATTTAAAAGAAAGGGGCATAGATAGTGAAAGGCTGAAAAGCACCTATTCTCCCGTAGGCCTAAAAATTTCTACCAATAGCCCAGAGGAAATCGCCATAAGTATTTTGGCAGAAATATTAGCTGTAAAAAATTCAGGGAAATTAGTTCATATGCGGGATGAACTTCATAGGGAAAAATTTTTATAGAAGATTAACAAAGAAAAAATTGGGTCTATATGCTACTATATTATAATTATAATTTTAAAAGGGGGAGTATTATGTCCAAACAATACATTTTAGCAGTACCAAATTTTAGTGATGGTAGAAATCCAGATGTAATTGATGCCATTGCAGGAGAATTAAAAAATAGGGAAGGTGTAACACTAGTAAGTGTAGAACCAGAACATGATTTTAATCGTACTGTACTTACTGTATTAGGAGAACCAAGTCCATTAAAAGAAGCATTAATTGCCATGGCGGGGAAATCCTATGAATTAATAGATATGAGAGAACAAAAAGGTTCTCATCCAAGGATTGGTGGTCAAGATACTATACCACTATTTCCCTTTAGAAATATCACTTTAGAAGAAACGGCTAAATTGGCAGAAGAAATAGGAAATGAACTATTTGAAAAATACCAAGTGCCTATATTCTTTTCAGGAGAAAATGCTAAAACAGAAGATAAAAAAAGTATCTCCTTTATTAGAAAAGGACAATATGAAGGGTTAAAAGCCATATTAGAAGACGATAATCACCCAGATTATGAAAGTAGAAAACCAGATTTATCAGTAGATGGAAAGCTTTCCGATAAATACGGTGCTACTATAGTTTCAGCAGATATGGAAGGTTTAACTGCCTACAATGTATTTTTAGCCACAGAAGATGTAAGCATTGCAAAGGCTATAGCCAAAGCAGTAAGAGGACCATCAGGTGGATTTTCCACTGTAAGGGCAGTAGGTATTAAATTCCCAGAAAGAGAAGGAACAGTAGTATCCATGAATATGTTTGACTGTGCCCAAACTCCACTATATAGAAC
>DAIMNI010000056.1:0-14737 GCA_036720245.1 Tissierellia bacterium
TAAGATTCTCTATTCGTGAAGGTGGAAGAACAGTAGGATCAGGAGTTGTTACTAAAGTTTTAGGGTAATTAGAGGATAAAAAAAGACTAGGTCTTTTGAGCCTAGTCTTTTTTTAAAGATTATAATTAGGATAATCTGGATTATAATTGGATAAAATTATAAAAGCCCATCTAGATATAGAAATAATTTTCATTGACATAATTTTTAATTTGTGATAATTTATATTAAGTAATGATGTAAATAATGGGACATATACCCAAGCTTGAAACTTGTTTTAATAGATATATTTATCTTAGGGGGTGTAGTAAATGAGAGAAATGATTACTTTGGCCTGTACTGATTGCAAACAAAGAAATTATAGAACATCCAAAAATAAAAATCATAATACAGAAAGAATTGAGTTAAAAAAATACTGTAAGTTTTGTAAAGGACATACAGTTCACAAAGAAACTAGATAATGAGAATATTAGATAAGGATGTGAAACTATGTCAGCTAAAGCTGGTGCTAAAAAGGGGAAAATGAGCACCTATTTCAAAGGTGTAAAAGCTGAAATGAAAAAAGTTATATGGCCTACAAGAAAGGAGTTAGTAAACTATACTGGAGTAGTAATATTGATTTCTCTTATGGTGGGCGTAGTAGTATGGTTATTGGATATGGGTATTCATCGTTTATTATCTTTAATTATAAAGTAACAAAAAGGAGGGAAGGACCAATAGGTCCCCGAATCTATGGCTGATAGTATTGATAATAGAAGTGAAAGGGCCAAGAAGGCTAAATGGTATGTAGTTCATACCTATTCTGGTCATGAAAATAAGGTAAAAGCCAATATTGAAAAAATGGTTGAAAACAGAGGCATGATAGATGATATTTTTGAAGTTATAGTGCCTACTGAAGAATATATTGATATTAAAGATGGGAAAAAGAAAGCTAAGGAGCGAAAGCTTTTTCCTGGATATGTCATTATAAAAATGATAGTAAACGATGTATCTTGGTATTTAGTAAGAAATACAAGAGGTGTAACTGGATTTGTAGGGCCAGGCTCTAAACCAGTCCCTTTAACAGACGACGAAGTGAAAGCCTTAGGCGTTCAGGATACAATATCCACATCTATAGATTTCAAAGAAAAAGATGTTGTAAAAGTAAGCACAGGTCCCTTTGAAAACTTTATGGGGACAGTTGATAGTATAAACTTGGAGAAAAAGAAAGTAAAGGTATATGTATCCATGTTTGGAAGGGAAACCCTTGTAGAATTAGATTTTGAACAAATAGAAAAACTATAATATTGTTTATAAAAGCTAATTAGCTTTTTAGATAGATTTAATTAAGTGGGAGGGTTTACCCGTCAAACCACATAGAAATTAGGGAGGTGGAAATATTGGCAAAAAAAGTTATAGCTGTTGTAAAATTGCAAATACCAGCTGGTAAAGCTACTCCAGCCCCACCTGTAGGGACTGCATTAGGGCCTCACGGCGTAAATATTATGCAATTTACAAAGGAATTTAATGCAAAAACTCAAGATCAAATTGGAATGATAATACCAGTTGTTCTTACAGTTTATCAAGATAGATCTTTTTCATTCATTACTAAAACACCACCTGTTTCAGTATTGATTAAGAAGGCTATAGGGCTTGAACTAGGTTCTGGTGAACCTAATAAATCTAAGGTAGGTAAGATTTCTAAAGATAAAATTAGAGAAATTGCAGAAATAAAAATGCCAGATATAAATGCAGGTAGTATAGAAGCTGCTATGAGTATGGTAGCAGGCACTGCAAGATCTATGGGAGTAGTTGTAGAAGATTAATTTTAAGTGGGAGGATTATTCCGTTTACCACAGGGAGGAATATAAATGTCAAAAAAAGGTAAAAGGTATCAAGAAAGTTTTAAATTAGTAGATAGACATCATCAATATGAAGCAGTAGAAGCAATTGAATTAGTAAAAGAAATGGGCAATGCTAAATTTGATGAAACTGTAGAATTAGCTGTAAGGCTAGGAGTAGATCCAAAACATGCTGATCAGCAAGTAAGAGGGGCAATAGTATTACCCCATGGAACAGGAAGAACTAGAAAAATATTAGTTTTTGCAAAAGGCGATAAAATTAAAGAAGCCGAAGAAGCTGGCGCAGACTATGTTGGTGGAGAAGAATTAGTACAAAAAATCCAAAATGAAAATTGGATGGATTTTGATGTAGTTGTAGCCACACCTGATATGATGAGTGTAGTAGGTAGAATTGGTAGGGTTCTTGGACCAAAAGGTTTGATGCCAAATCCAAAGTCTGGAACTGTTACATTTGATATAGGCAAGGCTGTAAGCGAAATTAAAGCTGGTAAAGTAGAATATAGAGTAGATAAATCTAGTATAGTACATTTACCAATAGGAAAAGTTTCCTTTGAAACAGAACAATTAAGAGAAAATTTCTCTACTATAATGGAAGAACTAGTAAAGGTCAAACCAGCTGCTTCAAAGGGTAGATATTTAAGATCTATTACTTTGTCTAGCACTATGGGGCCTGGAGTAAAAGTTAATCCACAACAAGTAGTGGATAAATTTGTTCCAAAAAAAGATTAAATTTTATTGACTATTAGAAGATTAACTGTTATAATCTTTTTATTAATTAAATAGGTAGCCGTAGACAGTAGGAACCTTAGGGTTTAAAATTCCTACCGAGGTGATGGATGCTAATTGAGAAAATTAGGGTCTCTCCATGTCTACGGAGAGACCTTTATTTGTTTAGCCTTTGGGAGGTGAATTTATGAAAGAGAAAGTCCTAGAAGAAAAAAAGCAGGTAGTTGATGAGATTAAAGAAAAGCTTGAAAATTCTCAGTCCGTAGTACTAGTTGACTATAGAGGATTAAAAGTAGACGAGGTTACAGAATTAAGGCGAAACTATACCGAAGCGGGTGTAGACTATAAAGTATATAAAAATACTATGATGAGATTTGCCTTTAAGGAAATGGGCTTTGAAGATTTTAATGAACATTTAGTTGGGCCAAATGGCATAGCTTTTGGATTTGATGATCCAGTTCAAGCTGCAAAGGTAACAGATGAATTTGCGAAAAAACATAAAAATCTAGAAATTAAAGCTGGTATAGTAGATGGTAAGATAATAGGCGTAGATGAAATTAAAAATTTAGCTAGTTTACCATCAAGGGAAGTTTTAATTGCACAAGTATTAGGTGGATTAAATGCACCTATTACGGGATTTGCAAATGTATTACAAGGTACAATTAGAAATCTTGTATACGTATTAAATGCAGTAGCAGAAAAACAAGAAGCTCAGGAAGCTTAAATTTAAAAGGAAAATATTTGGAGGGATATAATAATGGCAAGTGAAAAAGTATTAAATTTAATTGAAGAAGTTAAGGGTTTAACTGTATTAGAATTATCAGAATTAGTAAAAGCATTAGAAGAAGAATTTGGTGTATCTGCAGCAGCACCAGTAGCAGCAGTAGCAGCAGCACCAGCAGCAGCTGGCGGAGAAGCAGAAGAAGAAAAATCAGAATTTGATGTAGTATTAAATGCAGTAGGACAAGAAAAAATTAAAGTTATAAAAGCTGTTAGAGATATTACTGGCTTAGGATTAAAAGAAGCTAAAGAATTAGTAGATTCAGCACCAAAGGCAATTAAAGAAGGGGTTTCTAAAGAAGAGGCAGAAGAAGTTAAAACTAAATTAGAAGAAGCAGGTGCAGAAGTAGAATTAAAGTAATTTAAATATAAAAGGGCTTTCATGTATGAAAGCCCTTTTTATTCCATTAATTGGTTTAAAGATTAAATAAAAATACTTGACACGCTATATCTATTATGGTAGTATATGTAGATGCTATCGTAAGCGAAAAATATGCCTTTCTGTATAAAATATCAAAGATATGTCAATATTATAATATATTTACTTTGGCAAGTTTACCAAAAGTAGTGCTACTTTTGGCTATTTTAGTTTAATAAGGGGTGAAATACGCATGGTACATCCTGTTACATACGGGAAAAGAGTCAGGATGAGTTATTCACGTATCGACGAAGTATTAGAATTACCAGATTTAATTGAAGTTCAAAGATCTTCTTATGAATGGTTTTTAGACGAAGGTCTAAAAGAAGTATTTGACGATATTTCTCCTATCCAAGACTATACTGGGAATCTAATTTTAGAGTTTGTAGATTACCATATATCTGAAGAACCAAAATATAATGAGGACGAAGCAAGAGAACGGGATGCAAATTTCTCAGCACCTTTAAAGGTAAAGGTGCGACTTATCAATAAGGAAACTGGAGAAATAAAAGAGCAAGAAGTATTTATGGGAGATTTCCCTTTGATGACAGAAAAAGGAACCTTCATTATTAATGGAGCGGAAAGAGTAGTAGTAAGTCAATTAGTCAGATCTCCAGGAGTATATTATGCATCAGAAATAGATAAGATAGGGGAAAAACTATATTCTTCAACAGTGATTCCTAATAGAGGGGCCTGGCTAGAATATGAATCTGATTCTAATGATATAGTATATGTTAGAATTGATAGAACTAGAAAGCTTCCCATCACTACTCTATTGAGGGCTTTAGGATTTAAAACTAATGCAGATATAATAGATGCTTTAGGTGAGACGGAAGAAGTTTTAAAAACTTTAGAGAAGGACAATACTAGTACAGAGGAAGAGGCATTAATTGAAATATACAAGAGATTAAGACCGGGAGAACCACCTACTGTAGAATCTGCAAAATCATTGTTAAATAATATGTTTTTCGATCCAAAAAGATACGATTTAGCAAAGGTAGGAAGATATAAATTTAACAAAAAATTAGCTTTATACAATAGAATTGTAGGTAGAGAAGCAGCTGAAGATATTATAGATTTAGAAACAGGAGAGCTCTTATTAAGTCAAGGAGAAAAAATTACTAGGCAAAAGGCTATTGAAATAGAAAACTCTGGCATTAACACAGTAGATATTATTGGAGACAATGGCAAAACAATTCGAGTAATAGGGAACCATTTTGTAAGTAGTAAGGCTTTTAATTTACCTTTCTCCCTAGAAGAATTAGGCTTAAAAGAAAAACTATACTACCCTCTTATGAAAGAGTTAATAGAAAACTATGAGGATATGGATGAGTTAAAAGAAGTAATTAAAGACAGACACAAAGAGATTTCTCCAAAACATATTGTAAAAAGCGATATAATTGCAAGTATAAACTATGAATTTAATTTATTTAATGGAGTAGGAATGACAGATGATATAGATCATCTGGGCAATAGGAGACTACGTTCTGTAGGGGAACTTTTACAAAATCAATTTAGAATAGGCTTATCTAGAATGGAAAGAGTAGTTAAAGAAAGAATGACTATTCAAGATGTAGATGTTGCCACACCTCAGGCTTTAATTAATATTAGACCAGTAGTAGCTGCAATGAAGGAATTTTTTGGGAGTTCTCAATTATCTCAATTTATGGATCAAACTAATCCATTGGCAGAACTAACTCATAAGAGAAGAATGTCTGCTTTAGGACCAGGAGGTTTAAGTAGAGATAGAGCTGGCTTTGAAGTTAGAGACGTTCATCATTCTCATTATGGTAGAATGTGCCCAATTGAAACACCAGAAGGTCCAAATATTGGGCTTATAACATCACTAACAACCTATGCTAGAATTAACGAATATGGCTTTATTGAAGCCCCTTACAGAATTGTAGATAAAGAAAGAGGGGTAGTATTAAACGAAGTTGAATATATAACTGCCGATGTGGAAGACGAGTTTATAATAGCTCAATCTAATGAGATATTAGATGAAGAAGGTAGATTTGTAAACAAAAGAGTTATAGCAAGAGGAAAAGATGGGGTTATTGATATATATCCAAGTAATGAAATAGATTATATGGATGTATCTCCTAAGCAAATTGTTTCTGTGGGTACATCTATGATACCTTTCTTGGAAAATGACGACGCTAATAGGGCACTAATGGGTGCAAATATGCAGAGACAGGCTGTTCCATTAATAAAAACAGAATCTCCAATAATTGGAACAGGTATTGAATACAAGGCAGCTAGAGATTCTGGAGTAGTGGTAATAGGAAAGAACTCTGGTATTGTTAAAAAGGTTAGTTCCCAAGAAATACAAATAGAACGGGATGAGGATGGACAAATTGATAGATATAAACTATTGAAATTTAAACGTTCTAATCAAGGAACTACAATTAATCAAAGACCTATAGTAGAAAAGGGCGAAAGAGTAGAAAAAGGGCAAGTAATTGCAGATGGCCCTAGTACGGAATTGGGAGAAATTGCCCTAGGCAAAAATATCCTAGTAGCCTTTATGACTTGGGAAGGCTATAACTATGAGGATGCTATATTAATAAGTGAAAAATTGGTAATAGAAGATACATTGACTTCTGTTCATATCGAAGAATATGAATCAGAGGCTAGAGATACAAAACTTGGTCCAGAAGAAATCACTAGGGATATTCCTAATGTGGGAGAAGATATGTTAAAGGATTTAGACGAATTAGGAATTATTCGAATTGGTGCAGAAGTAAAATCTGGTGATATTTTAGTAGGTAAGGTAACTCCAAAGGGAGAAACTGAGCTTACTGCAGAAGAAAGACTATTAAGGGCAATTTTTGGTGAAAAAGCTAGAGAAGTAAGGGATACATCCCTAAGAGTACCCCATGGTGAAACTGGGATTGTAGTAGATGTCAAAATCTTTTCTAGGGAAAATGGAGATGAATTATCTCCTGGTGTAAACCAAATGGTAAGAGTATATGTAGCTACTAAGAGAAAGATTTCTGTTGGAGATAAAATGTGTGGTAGACATGGTAATAAAGGGGTAGTATCTAGAATACTGCCAGAGGAAGATATGCCTTATTTACCAGATGGAACTCCAGTAGAAATAGTTCTTAATCCACTAGGAGTACCTTCTAGAATGAATTTAGGTCAGGTTTTAGAAGTTCATTTAGGCTTAGCAGCTAAAAAACTTGGTTGGCATGTGGCAACCCCTGTATTTGATGGTGCCAGTGATCAGGATATAATAGATGCTTTAGAAAAAGCTGAGTATCCAAGTAATGGTAAAATTCAATTAAGAGATGGAAGAACAGGTGAATTTTTCGATAATCCTGTTACAGTAGGTTATATGTATATGCTAAAACTACACCATTTAGTTGATGATAAAATCCATGCTAGATCCACAGGACCTTATTCACTAGTTACACAACAGCCTCTTGGTGGTAAGGCACAATTTGGTGGACAGAGATTTGGAGAAATGGAGGTATGGGCACTAGAGGCCTATGGTGCAGCTCATACATTGCAGGAAATCCTAACTGTAAAATCTGATGATGTAGTAGGCAGAGTAAAAACTTATGAAGCCATAGTTAAAGGGGAAAATATTCCTAAACCAGGAATTCCAGAATCCTTTAAAGTACTCATTAAGGAATTACAGTCATTAGCATTAGATGTGAAAATCCTGTCCGAAGGAGACGACGAAGTTGAAATTCAAGAATCCCTTGATGATGATATAGGAGATTTAGAACTAATGGATGATGAATTAGTAGAAAATGGGATAGATGAAGAGGAACAGGAAAAGCTTAATAATGGTTTTATTGTAGAGGATTAAAATTTTTAAATATAATTTTAACTTATTATAGAAAGGAGAGAAAGCTCCTTGTTTGAATTAAATACATTTGATTCAATTAAAATTGGTCTAGCATCTCCAGAAAAGATTAGGCAATGGTCAAAAGGAGAAGTAAAAAAACCGGAAACCATAAATTACAGAACCTTAAAACCTGAAAAGGAAGGTCTATTTTGTGAAAAAATATTTGGACCTACAAAGGACTGGGAATGTCATTGTGGCAAATACAAAAGGGTTAGATATAAGGGAGTAGTTTGTGATAGATGTGGAGTAGAGGTAACAAAGTCTAAAGTAAGACGTGAAAGAATGGGGCATATAGAATTAGCTGCTCCTGTATCCCATATTTGGTATTTTAAAGGAATACCTAGTAGAATGGGATTGATATTGGATATGTCTCCTAGATCTTTGGAAAAAGTCCTTTATTTTGCCTCCTATATTGTAATAAATGGTGGAGATACTCCATTATATGAAAAACAATTATTGCCAGAACCAGAATATAGAGAAGCACAAGAAAAGTATGGCAATCAATTTAAGGCAATGATGGGAGCAGAAGCCATAAAGGAATTGCTAGCTAATATTGATTTAGATCAGGAAGCTAAGGATTTAAAACTACAGCTTAAGGATGCAACTGGACAGAAAAAGACTAGAATAATTAGAAGGCTGGAAGTTGTAGAGGCATTTAGGACCTCAGGCAATAGACCAGAATGGATGATACTAGATGTAATTCCAGTTATACCACCAGATTTAAGACCTATGGTTCAATTGGATGGTGGCAGATTTGCAACTTCAGATTTAAACGATCTTTATAGAAGAGTTATTAATAGAAATAATAGATTAAAAAGGCTTTTAGACTTAGGAGCACCAGATATAATAGTTAGAAATGAAAAACGAATGTTACAAGAAGCAGTAGATGCTTTAATAGATAATGGTAGAAGAGGGAGACCTGTTACAGGTCCTGGGAATAGACCTTTAAAATCCCTATCTGATATGTTAAAGGGTAAACAAGGAAGGTTCAGGCAAAATCTATTAGGTAAAAGAGTTGACTACTCTGGCCGTTCAGTAATAGTAGTAGGGCCAGAATTAAAATTCCATCAATGTGGACTTCCTAAGAAAATGGCTTTGGAGCTGTTTAAGCCCTTTGTTATGAAAAAGCTAGTACAGGAAGGCCATGCACACAATATAAAATCTGCAAAGCGAATGGTAGAAAGAATGAAACCAGCAGTATGGGACGTATTAGATGAAGTTATTAAAGATCATCCTGTACTATTGAATAGAGCCCCTACATTGCACAGATTAGGGATTCAAGCCTTTGAGCCCGTATTGGTGGAAGGGAAGGCTATTAAATTACATCCCCTAGCTTGCACAGCGTATAATGCAGACTTTGATGGGGATCAAATGGCAGTCCATGTGCCTTTATCCATGGAAGCTCAGGCAGAAGCAAGACTCCTCATGCTATCAGTAAACAATATCTTAGCACCTAAAGATGGGAAACCAATTACCACACCTACTCAAGACATGGTATTAGGCAGTTATTATTTAACTGTAGAAAATCCAGGAGAAGATGGTGAAGGGAAAATCTTTAAGGATTATGATGAAATGCTACAAGCTTATTATAATGGAGATATAGGAATTCATGCTAAGGTAAAGGTGAGAAAAAAATTATATAGTGAAGATAGGGGACAATTAGTCGAAAGTACAGTAGGAAGATTTATATTTAATGAGCATATACCACAGGATTTAGGATATATAGACAGAGAAAAGGATAAATATTCTTTAGAAATAGATAAATTAGTAGATAAAAAAGCTTTAGCAGTTATAGTAGAAAAATGCTATAGAAAGCATGGAAATATTGTAACGGCAGAAGTTTTAGACTATATTAAGGAAATGGGATTTCACTATTCTACTAAAGGTGCCATTACCATTAGTATGGGCGATATTGACGTACCAAAGGAAAAAGCTGAGTTATTAGGAAAAGCAGAGGAAGAAGTAGATAAATTTGAAAAATCCTATAGAAGAGGACTTATTTCCAATAAGGAAAGATATGAAAAAGTAATTGAAATTTGGAATAGGACTACGGAAGAAGTTACAGATACTTTAATGAACGGCTTAGACCCCATGAATGATATTTATATTATGGCTCATTCAGGGGCTAGAGGTAGCAAAAATCAAATTAGACAATTGGCTGGTATGAGGGGATTAATGGCCTCTGCATCTGGTAAAACCATAGAAATTCCAATTAAATCTAACTTTAGGGAAGGATTAGATGTATTAGAATTCTTTGTATCTACTCATGGTTCCAGAAAGGGATTGGCAGATACAGCACTGAGAACTGCAGACTCTGGTTATTTAACCAGAAGATTAGTAGATGTTAGTCAAGATGTGATTATAAGAGAAGATGATTGTGGAACAGATAAATATTTAGTTGCTAAGGATTTTAAAGATGGCAGAGAAGTAATAGAGGAGTTAAAAGATAGAATAATAGGTAGATATTCTGTGGAGGATGTATTAAATCCAGAAACAGGAGAAATCATAGTAAATAAAGATGAAATAATCACAGAAGATGCTGCAGATATGATTCATAAATCAGGTATAAAAGAGGTAAAAGTAAGATCCGTTTTAGGATGTAGGACCAGACATGGAGTATGTGCTAAATGTTATGGTAGAAATTTAGCTACAGGGGACCCAGTTAATGTAGGTGAAGCAGTAGGTACTATTGCAGCCCAATCTATAGGTGAACCTGGAACTCAGCTTACAATGCGTACATTCCATACAGGTGGCGTAGCTGGTGCCGATATAACTCAAGGTTTACCAAGAGTTGAGGAGTTGTTTGAAGCCAGAAAGCCAAAGGGCTTGGCCATTATTTCTGAAATATCTGGGGAAATAAGCGTAAGTGAAACTAAGAAAAAGAAAGAAGTAGTAGTTACAGCTAAGGATGGGGAAACTAAAAGTTATACGGTAACTTATGGTTCTAGATTTAAAGTAAGGCCAGGAGATTTTGTAGAAGCTGGAGATGAAATTACTGAAGGTTCCGTAAACCCTCATGATATTTTGAAAATAAAAGGCGTTCATGGTGTTCAGGATTATCTAGTAAAAGAAGTTCAAAGAGTCTACAGGCTTCAAGGTGTAGATATAGATGATAAACATATTGAAATAATTGTAAGACAAATGTTATCCAAAGTAAAAATAGAAGAACAAGGAGATACAGATTTATTACCAGGTTCTTTAGTATATTTATATGATTTTGAAGATATTAACGAAAAGATTTCGGAGGCTGGAGGGAAACCAGCAGTTGGTAGGCGTACCCTTTTGGGAATAACCAAAGCTTCTTTAGCTACAGAATCCTTCTTATCTGCCGCCTCTTTCCAAGAGACCACTAGGGTATTGACAGAGGCAGCTATAAAGGGTAAAAAAGATGATTTAATAGGCTTAAAGGAAAATGTTATAATTGGGAAGCTAATTCCAGCAGGAACTGGTATGAAAAGATATAAAAATATTGATATAGTATATGAAGATGAAGAAATGGAAAGTTTAATAGAAGAAAAACATATTGACAGCACAATTAACTGATGATAAAATGTATAAGTGTGTAAAAATACAGTGGACTCTTTGATAACATAAAGATTATGTGGACAGATGTCCACATAATCTTTAAAATGTTTAAAAGGAGGGGAAAATTATGGTATCTAGACTCGATGATGATAACAAAATAGTAGGCACTAAACAGGTTAAAAGGGCAATAAATAATGAAGATGTAGAAATTGTATATATAGCAAAAGATGCTGATGGAAAAATAATAGACGAAATAATAAAAACTTGTGATGAAAAACAAATTGAAATAATATATGTGGATACCATGGAAGAACTAGGGAGTTTATGTAAAATTGATGTTAATGCGGCTACTGCTGCATTATTAAAATAAATTAAATTAAATATATAAGGGAGGTGCAACAATGCCAACAATTAATCAATTAATTAGGAAGGGCAGGAAAAAAGTAGAATATAAATCTAAATCCCCAGCTTTAGGTGTAAACTATAATTCACTTAAAAAAGATACTACTACAGTTAATTCACCACAAAAAAGGGGAGTTTGTACTGCCGTAAGGACTGTTACTCCAAAGAAACCTAATTCAGCTTTAAGAAAAGTAGCTAGAGTTAGACTTACAAATCAAACAGAAGTTGCAGCATATATTCCTGGAATAGGACATAATCTACAGGAACACAGTGTGGTTCTAATAAGAGGTGGTAGGGTTAAGGACTTACCTGGTGTTAGATATCATGTTGTAAGAGGAACATTAGACGCTGCAGGAGTTGAAGGTAGAATGCAGTCTAGATCCAAATATGGAGCTAAAAGACCTAAAAAATAATTGTGCTATAATGCGATGGAATTATTCCAATTAATATATATATTGCATTTAGTGCACAGCGGCAGAATATCTGTCGAGTACCAATGAATTTACTATAAATGGTTAAGGAGGGAAGCAAAGTGCCAAGAAAAGGATATATTGCAAAAAGAGAAGTAATGCCAGACCCAATATACAATGATATTGTAGTAACTAAACTTATCAATAATATTATGTTAGATGGTAAGAAAGGTACTGCTCAAAGAATTGTATATGGTGCCTTTGATTATATAGAAGAACAAACAGGCGAAGAACCATTAGAAGTATTCTATAAAGCTATGAACAATGTAATGCCTGTATTAGAAGTAAAGGGAAGACGTATTGGTGGTGCTACTTATCAGGTACCAATAGAGGTTAGACCTGAGAGAAGAGAAACTTTAGGTCTTCGTTGGATGGTTCGCTATTCTAGAGGAAGAGGCGAGCGTACTATGGAAGAAAGATTAGCAAAAGAAATAATAGATGCTGCTAATAATACTGGTGCATCTGTTAAGAAAAGAGAAGAAACTCATAAGATGGCAGAAGCAAATAAGGCATTCGCTCATTATAGATGGTAGTTTTAAATATTGGAATCTATTAAGGGGGACATATATAGGAAGGAGGGAATATTATGCCCAGAGAAATATCATTAGAAAAAACACGAAATATAGGAATAATGGCTCATATAGATGCAGGCAAAACAACTACTACAGAAAGAATCTTATTCTATACTGGAAAAATTCACAGATTAGGCGAAACTCATGAAGGTGCTGCACAAATGGATTGGATGGAGCAGGAGCAAGAAAGAGGTATAACCATAACATCTGCTGCAACTACATGTCACTGGAGAGATCATAGGATAAACATTATAGACACACCAGGCCACGTGGATTTTACTGTAGAAGTAGAAAGATCCTTAAGAGTTTTAGATAGTACGGTAGCAGTATTTTGCGCAAAAGGTGGAGTAGAACCCCAATCAGAAACAGTTTGGAGACAAGCGGACAAATACAACATTCCTCGAATGGCTTTTATAAATAAAATGGATATTGTTGGAGCAGACTTTTTTAACACAATAGATATGATTGAGGATAGACTAAAAGCCCATCCAGTCCCCGTACAATTACCTATTGGAAAAGAAGATAGTTTCAAAGGTGTTGTGGATCTAATAAATATGAATGCCAGAATATATAAAGATGATTTAGGTGAAGATATAGAAATAACAGATATTCCTGAAGAATTAAAAGATTTAGCTGATGAATATAGGGAAAGCTTATTAGAACATGTAGCTGAATACGATGAGGAATTAATGGTAAAATATCTAGAAGGTGAAGAAATACTTCCTGAAGATATTATAAGAGCAATTAGAACAGCCACAATTAATGTTAAAATGACTCCCGTATTATGTGGTTCATCCTATAAAAACAAGGGAGTACAACCATTATTAGATGCAATAGTGGACTATCTACCTTCACCAGTGGAAATTCCACCAATAAAAGGTGTGGGTGAAGATGGAGAAGAAGAGGAGAGAAAATCTTCAGATGAAGAGCCATTCTCTGCACTAGCTTTTAAGATAGTTACAGACCCATATGTTGGTAAACTTGCATATTTTAGAGTTTATTCTGGAACACTTAAATCAGGTTCCTATGTGTATAATTCTTCAAAAGGAAAGAGAGAAAGAGTAGGTAGAATACTATTAATGCATGCCAACAAAAGAGTAGAAGTGGATGAAGCATATGCAGGAGATATAGCTGCTGCAGTTGGACTTAAGGATACTGGAACAGGAGATACCCTATGTGATGGGGACAATCCAATAATATTAGAAACTATGGAGTTTCCAGATCCAGTTATAGAAGTGGCTATAGAGCCTAAGACTAAGGCAAGTCAAGAGAAGATGAGCGTAGCCTTGGCAAAATTAGCAGAAGAAGATCCAACCTTTAAAACTAGCACAAATGAAGAAACAGGGCAAGTACTAATTGCAGGTATGGGAGAACTACATTTGGAAATTATAGTAGATAGACTTTTAAGAGAATTTAAAGTAGAAGCCAATGTAGGTAATCCCCAGGTTGCTTATAAGGAAACTATTACAATACCAGCCAATGCAGAAACTAAGTATGCAAGACAATCTGGTGGCCATGGGCAATATGGTCATGTTAAGATTAAAGTGGAACCTCAAGAAGCAGGTGCAGGTTATGAATTTGTCAATGCTATAGTGGGAGGAGTTATTCCAAAGGAATATATCCCAGCTGTAGACCATGGAATTCAAGAAGCTATGCATTCTGGTATAGTTGGTGGTTATCCAGTACTAGATTTAAAAGTTACATTATATGACGGTTCTTATCACGAGGTAGACTCCTCGGAAATGGCCTTTAAGATTGCTGGTTCTATGGCTTTTAAAGAGGCTATGGCAAAAGCAAAACCAGTATTATTAGAGCCAATTATGAAAGTAGAAGTAATTATGCCAGAAGAGTATATGGGAGATGTTATTGGTGATATTAATTCTAGAAGAGGTAGAATAGAAGGTATGGAACCAAGAAATGGAGTTCAAGTAGTAATGGGATTTGTTCCTTTATCAGAAATGTTTGGTTATGCTACAGATCTTCGTTCTAATACTCAAGGTAGGGCAACTTACTCTATGGAATTTGGCCATTATGAGCCAGTTCCAAATAATATTGCAGAAAAAATATTAGGAAATAAATAACTTATACAATTATTAAGGAGGAATAAATCATGGGTAAAGCAAAATTTGAAAGAACAAAACCTCACG
>DAIMNI010000057.1:0-14676 GCA_036720245.1 Tissierellia bacterium
GAACAGTAGTATCCATGAATATGTTTGACTGTGCCCAAACTCCACTATATAGAACCTTCGAAATGGTAAAACAAGAAGCCAGCAAATATGGAGTAGCAATAACAGGCTCAGAACTAGTAGGCCCAGTAAAATTAGAATACTTATTAAATAATTTAAACTTTTATCTAGGGCTACAAGGACTAAGACAAGATCAAATCCTAGAAACCCATTTAATGAAATAATGTAATGCACCAGGGACGGTTCCTTTTGCACCGCCAAAGATAGACCCGAAAAATTGTCAATTATTAATTGTATTAAGGGAGATAATTATGAAAGAATTAGAAATAGAAAGCAAATTTCGTATAAAAAAAGATGGAAAAAAAGTATTTGGAGAAGGGCCTTGTATATTATTAGAGAGAGTAGAGAAATTGGGAAGCCTTAGCAAAGCCTGTGAGGATTTAAATATGTCCTATAGTAAGGGCTGGTCTATAATCCACAATGCGGAAAAACTATTAAATATAAAACTTCTACAAACTCAAATTGGCGGTGCAGATGGGGGAGGGTCTCATTTAACTGAAGATGCTAAGAAATTAATTAAATCCTATAGGGGTTTCACCATAGAGGCGAAGAAAGCTTTAGGGGAAATTTTTGAAAAGCATTTTGGATAGATTGGGACAGCAGGGACAGTTCTCCTTGTCCCAAAATGGTGGCAAACAAAACATCCCTTTGCCACCTATGGGTTTCAAATTTGTATATATTCTACAAAGGAAATCCTTTGCTTATTGTGTAATAATGTAAGATAGAAGTATTATCTAAATTTTAAAGGGGAGGTAAGTTTTATGAATTTTAGAAACAAAAGAATATTTAGTTTGTTTTTATCATTAATGCTAGTATTCGGTATATTTTTAGCACCAATGAGTACTTATGCTGAAGAGGCACAAGGTAGTAATATTGACATTTTAACCTTTAATGATTTCCATGGTAATGTAATTGAATCTGGGAAAAATCCTGGCATGGCTAAGCTTGTGGCCTATGTTAGGGAATGGGAAGCAAAAAATCCCAATACTATTGTAGTATCTGGTGGAGATAGCTACCAGGGAACTGCTATATCTAATTTAACTCATGGAGCACCTGTTACAGATATGATAAAAGAAATGGGAGTAGTTGCATCAGCAGTAGGGAATCATGAGTTTGATTGGGGAACAGATAAAATAGAAGTATGGGCAAAGGATGGAGGATTTGATTTCTTAGCCTCAAATATCTACGACAAAAATACAAACGAACCAGTCACATGGGCAAAACCTTATAAAATTGTTGAAAAAGGTGGCATAAAGATTGGGTTTATAGGTTTAGCACACCCTGATACTTCAACACTTACAAAAGAGGAAAATATTAAAGGAATAGAATTTAGGGATCCTGTTGAAACTGCAAAGCAATGGGTACAATTTTTAAAAGATGGAAAAGCCGAAGAGGGGACTCCAGATGTTGTTATCGCATTAACCCATATTGATTCTAACCAAAATCCTGAGACAGGGGAAATCACAGGGGGAGTAGTGGATTTGACAGAGGTAGAAGGATTAGATGCTATAATATCGGCACACAGTCATAAAGTAGTATCTGGAAAAGTAAATGATATGCCTATTGTACAGGGACAATATAATGGTCGCTCAATAGGTAGACTATCAATTGAATTAGATGAAAATAATAAAGTAAAATCTATAGAACCCTATGTAGATGAAATATTTAAACGAGTAGAAGAACTTCCAGTAGATGAAAAGACTCAAGGGATTTTAAAAGAATATCAGGATGAAGTAGAACCAATTCTAGGCGAAGTAATTGGTGAAGCGAGTGATGTATTTATACACGATAGCAGTATAGATAATGTAACTCCACTGGGAAGATGGACATCTGAAATTATGATGGAAAAGACAGGAGCAGATATTGCTATTACCAATGGTGGAGGATTAAGAAGGACATTAGAAAAAGGGGCTATTACTATGGGAGATATGTATGAAATAATGCCTTTTGATAATTATCTTGTAACCTTAGATTTAAACGGCAAAGATATTAAAAAGGCAATAGACCATGGTATCTTAAATCCAGACGTTAGAGACGGACAATTTGCAGGCTTAATAGTAGAATATGATGAAAGCAAAGAATTTGAAAATAGAATAACCAAAATTACTCTTGAAGATGGAACACCTTTAGATATGGAAAAAGAATACAAAGTTGTAATTAACGATTTTATGCTAACTGGTGGAGATAAATATGATTTTACAAATGCTAAAAATGTAGATGAAACATTTATACCCATAAGAGATGCTTTAGTGGACGCTATAAAAGAAGCTGGAGTTATTACACCTTTAGAGGCTGATTATATAACAGAAATTAAAGATGCTGTAGTACCAGAAGCAGCTGCAGCAAGCTACACAGTAGAAGCAGGAGATGTATTATGGAAAATTGCAGCTAAATTTAATACTACATGGGAAAAGTTAGCTGAACACAATAAACTTAAAAATCCACATTTAATCTTCCCAGGCCAAAAAATATTAATACCAGTGAATTAAAAAATATATAGAAATATAATAAAAACTACCCTTTTTAAGGCCAGGCCTTTAAAAGGGTAGTTTTTGTAAATTGACAGCACTGCAGTATAGTAGTATAATATAGTCAATAGTCAGATTAATGGGAAGATTGCTAATTTTAAATTAAAAGGGGGTATTCCATTGAAAAAGAAACTAGGATTATATTTACTTGTCTTAGTCTTAGCTATGTCATTATTAGCAGGATGTAGCAAATCAAAGGACACCGGTGGGACTTCAGATGCAGATGTAATAAAAATAGGGGTTTTTGAGCCTATGACAGGGGCTCAAGCTGCTGGCGGGGAGATGACAGTGGAAGGAATTAAATTGGCTAATGAGATTAAAGGTGAAGTGTTAGGCAAAAAAGTAGAATTAGTAATAGTAGATAATAAATCTGACAAAGTAGAGGCAGCTAATGCAGTATCTAGATTAATTGAAAAAGACAAGGTAGCAGCTATTATAGGCTCCTATAGTAGTTCCTTAGCCATGTCTGCAGGGGATATTGTAAAACAAAAAGAGGTACCAGCAGTAGGCTGTTCTCCAACTAATCCATTGGTTACCTTAAACAATGATTATTACTTTAGGGTTTGCTTTATTGACCCATTCCAAGGAACTGTAATGGCAAATTATGCATTTAAGGATTTAGGAGCCAAGAAAGCAGCTATTATTCAAGACGTAAATCAGGATTATTCTGTAGGATTAAGCAAATATTTCATGGATGCTTTTAGGGAATTAACAGGGGATGAAGATAGTATAGTAGAGATTAGTTCTTATAACTCGGGAGACCAAGATTTTACAGCACAGCTTACTAATGCCAAAGGTAAAAATCCAGATGTAATATTTGCGCCAGGAAATTATGGTGAATGTGCACTAATGATTAGGCAAGCCAGGGATTTAGGCATTACTACTCCAATTCTTGGTGGAGACACTTGGGAATCACCAGAATTCTTGTCGATTGGTGGAGAGGCAGTGGAAGGAGCAGTATTTAGTACTCACTTTACAGCAGAGGCACCAGTTACTAATGTAAGTGGGATATTTCTAGAAGAATATAAAAATAAATTTAATAAAGATGCTAATGCTTTTGCAGCCCTAGGCTATGATGCTTATATGGTAATTTTAGATGCCATAGAAAGGGCAGGAAGTGCCGATTCCAAGGCCATAAGAAATGAATTAGCTAAAACTGAAAATTTTGTAGGAGCTACAGGAAATATTACATTAGATGAAAATGGAGATGCAGTTAAATCTGCTGTTATAAACCAAGTAGATGGAGGGACATTTAAATATCTAACAACTGTGGAACCATAATAAACTAAATAGGAGGTAGAATTATGGGAGGTCATGATTTTTTTCAGCATTTAGCTAATGGTATTTCTTTAGGTAGTTTATATGCCCTTATTGCCATAGGTTATACTATGGTATATGGCATATTAAGACTTATTAATTTTGCTCATGGGGATATATTTATGCTAGGTGCCTATATTACCTATTATGGAGTTTTATTCACTTCTCTACCTTGGTGGTTGGTATTTATAATTGCACCAGTAATTACAGGATTTATTGGCCTCCTCCTAGAAAAATTAGCATATAAACCTTTGAGGGATTCACCAAGGATTACTGTATTAATATCCGCCATAGGAGCCTCGTTTTTCTTACAAAACCTTGGCATTGTAGTCTTTGGAGGAAGGCCTAAGGCCTTCCCAGTCCCTCAGATGTTTAATAAAATTATAAAAATTGGGGGAGTATCTGTAAGTCTAGTAACCTTTGTAATACCAGCAGTAACCATAGTATTGCTTTTAATTTTAAATTATTTTATAAATAAAACTAGGACAGGAATGGCCATGAGAGCCCTTTCCAGGGATTATGAAACTGCCAGTTTAATGGGAATAGATATAAACAAAATTATATCTATTACATTTTTTATAGGTTCGTTTTTGGCAGCTGTCGGTGGAATTATGTGGGGGATTAGATACCCTCAATTAATGCCCTTAATGGGTGTAATGCCGGGGCTTAAATGTTTTATTGCTGCAGTAATAGGGGGAATAGGGAATATAACTGGAGCTGTAATAGGGGGATTTATTTTAGGCTTAGGGGAGATTATGTTAGTAGCATGGCTTCCAAAGCTAACTGGATACAGGGATGCATTTGCATTTGTAGTATTGATAATAATACTTCTAATTAAACCTACAGGTTTAATGGGAGAAAAAGTAACGGAGAAGGTGTAGCCTATGGAAGACAATAAATTAAAAAAAACATTAATAGCTTTATTTATTACGATAGTTGTTTTATTTATTTTAAATAGGGTTTTAGACGATTACAAACTTAGAATATTGAATTTATGCGGTATATATATAACTTTAGGACTTAGCATGAATTTAATTAATGGCCTAACTGGATTGTTTTCATTGGGACATGCTGGCTTTATGGCCATAGGTGCCTATACAGTGGCAATTCTCACAATGCCTGTAGGTATGAAAGAGATGAATTTTTTTATGAAACCTATAGTACCGTTTCTAGCCAATGTGGAGTGGCATTTTTTACCGGCATTGATTATGGCAGGGATAATTTCAGGCCTATTTGGATTTTTAATAGGGGCACCAGTACTAAGGTTGACAGACGATTATCTAGCCATAGCTACCCTAGGCTTTGCAGAAATAATCAGAGTAGTATTTACCAATACTCAATCTTTGACTAATGGCGCATTAGGATTAAAGGGAATACCTAATAAAGCTAATATTCGGTGGAGTTGGGGCATAGCCATACTTACCATATTATTTATGGAATTTTTAGTAAAGGGAAGTTATGGGAAAGCCTTTAAGGCTATTAGGGAAGATGAAATTGCAGCCCAGTCTATGGGCATAAATTTATTTAAACACAAGGTTTTAAGCTTTACCTTTGGGTCTTTCTTAGCGGGAGTTGGAGGAGGGCTATTGGCTGCCCTTTTAGGAACGATTGATCCCAATATGTTTAGAATTACACTAACCTTTAATATACTATTAATTGTAGTATTAGGTGGCTTAGGTAGTATAAAAGGAAGCACAATATCTGCAATAATTGTTACAGTTATGATGGAAGGATTAAGATTTTTAGATGAATCTATCACAATAGGTAGGTTTCATATAGAAGGAATACAAGGCATGAGAATGGTTGTATTTTCTGTAATTCTTATGCTAGTTGTAATAATTAGAAAAGAGGGATTAATTAAAGAGAGTTAAAGGATGTGAAATAAAATGCTAAGAATAGACAATATGACCATGGCATTTGGGGGAGTAATAGCAGCCAACGAATTTAATGCAAATATTGAAAGAGGAGAAATAATAGGGTTAATCGGGCCTAATGGAGCAGGTAAAACTACAATATTTAATGTAATTACGGGAGTTTATGAACCTACCAGTGGAAGGGTTTTATTTTCTCCAAATGAAGAGGAAATAGATATAACTGGATTAAAACCAGATGAAATTACAAAGCTTGGTATATGTAGAACCTTTCAAAATATTCGTTTGTTTAAGGAATTGTCTGTATTAGACAATGTTTTTATTGGAAATCATCTAAGACTTAAATCTGGGGTTTTTTCTTCTATTCTAAGACTGCCAAATTACAGGAAAGAGGAAAACGAAATTTATGAAAAATCCCTCTATCTTTTAGAAAAGGTAGATTTATTAAATGAAATGGAAGAAAAGGCTTATTCTCTACCTTATGGTAAACAAAGACGATTAGAAATAGCTAGGGCATTAGCCACGGAGCCAAAATTATTATTATTAGACGAACCAGCAGCCGGTATGAATCCCCAAGAAACTAAAGAATTAATAGATTTTATAGAAGATATAAAAGAGGAATTTGATTTAACTATATTTTTGATAGAACATCATATGGAAGTAGTAATGGGAATATCTGATAGAATACTAGTTTTAGATCATGGAGTTTTAATTGCAGAAGGAGAGCCAAAAGATATTCAAGAAAACCAAAGGGTTATAGAAGCCTATTTGGGGGTGGAGTAAATGCTTAAAGTTTCAGATTTACATGTAAATTACGGGGGCATTAATGCTATTCGAGGTATGGATATTGTAGTAAAAGAAAATCAAATTGTTACACTTATAGGAGCAAATGGGGCAGGAAAATCCTCCACCTTAAGGGCTATTATGAATTTGGTAAAGAAATCCCAAGGAAAAGTTGAATACAATGGTGAGGATTTAACCAATATGGACACAAAGGATATAGTAAAAAAGGGAATAGTAATGGTACCCGAAGGGCGGAGAGTTTTTGAAAATCTAACTGTAGAGGAAAATCTTATATTAGGTGCCTATACTAGGACAGATACTATAGGAATAAAAGAAGATATGGAAAAACTGTTTGAAACTTTCCCAAGGCTAAAGGAAAGGCATTGGCAAAAAGTGGGTACTCTCTCTGGTGGAGAACAACAAATGTTATCGGTAGCTAGAGCCTTAATGGTTCGGCCAAGTGTACTAATGATGGACGAACCTTCATTAGGCTTAGCACCTATTTTGGTAAAAGATATATTCGAAATAATAAAAACCCTTAATGAACAGGGAAATACCATATTATTAGTAGAACAAAATGCAAAAATGGCCTTAGAAATAGCAGACTATGCCTATGTATTAGAAACTGGCGAATTAGTCCTAGAAGGGGCAGGTAAAGAAATCCTAAACAATCCTAGAGTAAAAGAAGCCTATTTAGGCGAAGCAAAATAACTTACATTTAGGGGGACTGTCCCCCTAAATGTAAGTTATTAGATGGGAGGGTAAAAAGTGGCACGGGTAAATAGAATAGAATACTATGGGGCTTATTATCACGTAATTCAAAGAGGTGTGAATCAGGAACACATATTTCAAAATCCTGGAGATAAATCTCACTTACTGGAGATACTATCAGATTCTAAGGAGCAGTACGATTTCAAATTGTTCGCCTATGTAATAATGGATAATCATTATCATTTGCTAATTCAGACTCTAAATATACCTATAAGCAAAATCATGCATCAGGTGAATATGAAATATGCAGTATATTATAATACAAAATATGAAAGAGTAGGACATGTTTTTGAAAATAGATATAAAGGAATTTTGGTTCAAGATGATACTTATTTTATTACCTTAATTAAATACATACACAATAATCCAGTAGCTGCAGGAATTTGTAATTCAATGGAAGAGTATAAATGGAGTAGTGATTTGTTTTATAGAATAAATATTGGTAATATGGTAGATATAGATGAATTTTTAAATATGTTTTCATCTAATCGACTAAAAGCTATTGAAAGATATATAGAATTAATGGAAGAGGATAATATAGATCAGGAGATTATGGTGGAATTATATGAGAATAGTGATATTATTGGAACGGATGAATTTATAAGAAAAATAACTATGGGAGAAGGGGCAAAAGAATCTTTAGATGAAATTTTACTAAAAACCTGTTCTAATCCTCAAGACTTTGAATTAATAAAATCAGGATCTAGATTGCGATATTTGACAGAGTATAAGAAGGAATATATATATTTAGCTCAAGAAACTGGCTATAATAATGTAGATATAGGTAGAAATATAGGAATAACAAGCCAAGCTGTACAAAATTTAATAAAATAACTTACATTTAGGGGGACTGTCCCCCTAAATGTAAGTTATTTTAAGGGGAGGATATTATGAAAGAAATAAGGTTTACGGATATTGATAGTATAAAGGTGGGCAATGCACAAAATTTAAAGGCTGCTACTGGTTGTACAGTAATTATATGTGAAGAAGGGGCTACTGGAGGGGTAGATGTGAGGGGTGGCTCTCCTGGCACTAGGGAGACAGATTTATTAAGACCAGAAAATCTAGTAGATAAAATCCATGCTGTGGTATTGTCTGGAGGTTCTGCCTTTGGATTAGATGCTGCATCAGGGGTTATGAAATATTTAGAGGAAAATGATATTGGCTTTGATGTGCAGGTTACAAAGGTTCCCATAGTATGTAGTGCGGTTTTATTTGATTTAGTGGTGGGAGATTATAATGTAAGGCCAGATTTTGATATGGGTTATAGTGCAGCAAAGAATGCAAATAATAAGGAAATCCAAAGTGGCAATATAGGCGCAGGTACAGGTGCTACGGTAGGGAAACTTTTAGGTGTGGGAAGGGCAATGAAGGGTGGACTGGGTTCCTATGCTGTTCAGGTTGGAGATTTGAAAGTAGGAGCTATTGTGGCGGTGAATTGCTTAGGGGATGTAATAGATCCTAAAACTGGGAAAATATTGGCAGGTTTATTAGATGAAAAGGGTGAAAAATTAATTGGAACAGAAAATATATTGATAGAGAATTATAATGAAAGGAAAAATATTTTTAGCGGTAATACTACTATTGGAGTAGTAGCCACCAATGGGATATTTACAAAGGCGGAGGCCAATAAATTAGCATCTATGTCCCATAATGGCTATGCTAGAGCCATGCGCCCAGCCCATACTATATTTGATGGGGATACTATATTTACTATGGCTACAGGAAAAGTGGAGGCGGATATAAATGTGGTAGGATTATTAGCAGCTAGAACAATGGAAATGGCAATAGTAGATGCTATAAAATCTGCTAAATCAGCCTTTGGATTTAAGGCTTGGGGGAATGTCTAGGATGGCAACTATACCATAATTTGGTAGTGCACCAGGGACTGTCCCCCTAAGTGTAAGTTATTTGGATTATTTCTAAAATTTTATATTTCCAATTAAAATCTGTAATTCCTCTGCAAGTCTTGCTAAATCCTCTGTGGATGAGGTGATTTCTTCCATAGCTGCCATTTGTTCTTCTGAGGCTGCGGAGGAATTTTCTATTTGGGTTGCAATATTTTTGCTCATATCCTCTACAGAATAGGAGGAATCCACTAATGAGTTTACATATTTTTCTGCGCTAATTGTAGACTGAGCTACTTCATTAATTCCATTAGATATTTTATCTATTAATCTTACAATCTCGTCAAAGGTTTCTTTAGTTTCATTTACCTTTACAATTCCTGTTTTTACTTCTTCTTCCCCAAATTCCATATTATTATTGGCTTCTTCTATTAAATTATTATTATTTACTATAAGCAAATATATTTCTTCTGTGGATTTTTGGGTTTGTTCTGCTAATTTTCTAATTTCATCAGCTACTACAGCAAATCCCCTACCATATTCTCCAGCTCTTGCTGCCTCAATGGCTGCATTTAATGCGAGTAAATTAGTTTGTTCTGCCACCTCCTGGATCATCTCTAATATCTGATTCATTTCCCTAGAACTGGCACTAATATTATTTAAGGAACCCTTTACATTATTGGTACTATTATTAATATTTCTCATTTGTACTATTACTTCATCTATTTTTTCTTTACCTAAACTTGCATTATGGTTTACGTCTTTAGATAGTTTTTCCACAGAATTTGTTTCTTTAGCCGCACTTTCTACTTGTTTAGATATATCTTCAATGGAGGAGGTAATATTTAAAATTTCCCTTAATTGTTTATTGGAATCCTCTGATATACCTCCAGAAGATTCGGCAATATTAGTAGCAGCTGCAGTAGATTCTTCTGCTATGGCAGATAATTCTTCAGAGGATGCTGCCACCTGTTGGGAGGATCCTTGAATTTCATTGGCAAAATTCCTCATATTATCTATCACTGTTTGAAGGGAGTTGGCCATGGTGCCCATTTCATCTTTTCTTTTAATTAAATTTTCATCTATATTTTCCCTTAAATCTAATTGAGCTAATTTATAGGATTGTTCTGTGACTAATTTAATGGGTTTTGTAAGATTTCTACTAAATAATAATGAAAATACTACTCCTATTATAATTGCTACAAATATTGCAATTAATAAGGTAAATTTCAAGGCCTGATTCACCTTTTTTAATTTTCTCATCGATTTCTGCTACACCATTTTTGTATTGAGCAGGTACCCTATTTTGTAGATTAGAAAAATTAATGGTGTTTTTATTTCCGACATCTTTAGATGTACGATTAACTACTGTAGGGTGGGCAATTACATCCGCAGCATCATTAAGTACAAAGGCAAAGCCCTCATCTCCTGCCTTAATATTTTCCGCCATATCATAAAAATCCTTGGCAGGCCTGTAGCCTACAATAACACCCATAACTTTATTTTCATATTTAATAGGTGCTGAAACAATCATATCTATATTTCCAGTAGCATTATTAAGAGTAGGCTCTGAAAAATAAGATATTCCACTTTTAGCAGTTTTAAAATAATCGTCCCCCTTGATATTTAATACTGTACCATTGTCCAGTATTAAATTTCCTTCTGTATCGGCAATTCCAATTCTAGTAAATTGTAAAGCTACTCTTTCTTTAGTAAGTAAATCTAGTTTTTCACTTTGGCTAACTTCAGGATTTCCTATTAGCTCTAAAACCCCTAAGGTTTCAATGGAATTAGCATAGGATTTTATTTGTTCATTGACTAAACTTGCAGAGTCTAAAGCTTTATTCAAAAGCATTTGATTGGAGGAGTCTATAAGAGAATTCCGTGCGATAAAATAGGAAACTGACCCTAGAGCCAAAGTTAGGACTACAAGTATGAAAGTGGTGGAAATTATCATTCCTTTACCAATACTTTTTTCACTAATTTTCCCTTTAGTATTATTTACATTAGATTTTCCTTTTAACATAAAGATTTCATCCCCTTTTTTAAAAACTATGTACAACTTCTATTATACCCTATAATTAGACAAAAGTTTTTAAAATCCTCATCATTTTTTAAAAAAATGAAAAAGACACAATATTGTAACTAGGATGTAAACTATTAAAGGATTATATAGTATATAATAGAATTAATAGATTTAAGGGGGTGTACTATGAGGAAATTTATGTCTATTCTATTAATGCTTGCCTTATTGTCTTTAGCCTATCCCGTTTCGGCAAATATGGGGGATAAATTGGCTAATCATTGGGCAAAAAGTGAGATTCAAGAGGAATTTCTATTACATTATTTTCCTTACTTAGCTAAAGAGGATTTTAAAAATTTTAGCCCCAATAGTCCTATTAAGGAAAATGAATTTTTATTATCTTTCACCTCACTACTTAAAAATCAGGGCTATACTAATAATGAATTAGGTTGGAATGTAGATTTAGGTAGAGGGCAGATGGCAAGGATAATAGGAGGAAAATTATTAGAAGAAAATATTATTGAAATTGGAAGTAAAGACCCAAGTTTTATTGACATAAAAGATAGACCTATAGAAGAACAAAATAGCATAAAGGCCCTATATAATGCAGAAATCATAGAGGGAGAAAATAGTACTAAATATAATCCTACTAGATCAGCTACGCAGGCAGAAGCTATAGTATTATTACAAAGGGTGGAGAAAGTATTGGATAAAAATGCTATTCCCTTTAAATTGTCAGGAATAGTACAAACTTATTCTGGGAATGAAGGGATAATTGTTAAGGAAAATTCAAATAAAATAGTACTAAGCATTACTAAATCTTTTCCCACACCAGGATATAATATGGAAGTAGAAAAAATTACAAATGCTAAAGATAATTATAAAGTACATTTAAATATAACTCCCCCACCAAAAGATAGTGAGCAATTACAAGTAATTACCTTTAAAACCATCACCATTGAAATTGACAAAAAAGATATTAACCCTCCATATATTTTTATATTGGAGGGCAGTTTTTTGTCAAAAAGTTGGGATTAATGTGATATAATATATAATTATAATAAAGAATAAAGGGGAATTAATATGACAAATACCCAGAAATTAGCACAATCAGCTGCTATGATTGCCATATTTACTTTAATTAGTAAATTTTTAGGATTTTTAAGAGAGATTTTAATAGCCTATACCTATGGTTCTGGTTATGAAACAGACACCTATTTTTTAGCCATGACCGCTACAGTGATTATAATGTCCATTGTAGGTGCAGCATTAAATACTACTTTAATTCCTATTTTTAGTGAAATAGACCGGAAAAAAGGGAAAGAAGGCAAATTAAAATTTTTAAATAACACATTAAATATGATATTTTTCCTAACTGTAATTTTGGCTCTTTTAGGATTCTTTCTATCACCTGTGGTAATCAAGATATTAGCCAGGGGATTTGAAGGAGAACAATTTAAATTGGCAGTAAAATTAAATCGGATAGGCCTTCCAATAATCATATTCTTAGGCTTTACCTATGTATTTTCCGGATACTTACATAGTAGTGAAATCTTTGGGCCTCCAGCCATAATGGGTCTTCCTTATAATTTGGTGTTTATTATATTTTTAGTGTTTTTTGCAAAAGGCAGTAAAATAGAAGGATTAATGTTAGTGTCTGTAATAGCAGCATCTACTCAGTTTTTAATTCAAGTGCCTGCTATTAAACATCAGGGATATAAATACAGTTTAGATATAAATTTAAGGGATCCTTATTTAAAGAAAGCTTTGTTTTTAGTGATTCCCGTATTAATAGGCTCGGCAGTGAATCAATTAAATATTATAGTAGATAAGACCTTAGCCTCTAGTTTAGTAGAAGGAAGTATTTCAGCCTTAACCTATGCTTCTAAAATAAACGATTTAATTATATCTGTATTTGTAATGGCTATTACAACTGTAGTATTTCCCATGTTGTCTAGGGCCTTTAGTGAAGAAAACTATCTACAAGTGAAAAAAATCATGGGTCTTGGTATAAATATTATCTTAATAATAACTATACCCGCAACTATTGGGATTTTAGTATTAGCAGAGCCTATGGTAAAGATATTCTTTGAAAGGGGAGCTTTTACAGAAACTGCCACCATAATGACCTCTAAGGCCTTGGTGTTTTATTCCATAGGCTTAATAGGTTCTTCTATTAGAATGTTATTAAATAGGGTCTATTACTCTTTTCAAGATACTAGAAGCCCTATGATAAATGGAATTACAGCAGTAGCAGCAAATATTGGCCTAAATTTACTCTTAATAGATTCTATGGGACATGCAGGTTTGGCACTCGCCACTAGTATTTCTACTACTTTTGCATCTCTATTATTATTTATAAATATACGAAAGCAATTAGGAAAAATTGGCATTAGACAATATTTAAATTGCTTCTTTAAATCTTTATTTGCATCTATTATAATGGGTATAGTGGTGTATTTAATCTATTTTAAACTAACTCCACTATTACCAGCCCTGTGGATTGTACAATTATTAATGCTATTATTATCTGTAGCTGTGGGGGTAATAGTATATATAATACTTTGCTCTGCACTTGGGATTAAGGAGATTAGGATATTGATAAATACACTATTAAAAAAGATTAAGGGATAAAATGATGCGCCAGAGGGGACGGTTCTCTCTGGCGCAATTAAAATCAAAGAAAAATATACATTAAATATTCATATTATGATATAATCTTAATAAGATAAAAGGGAGGGATGATTTGTGGGCATGTTAAATAGATTTAAGGATATAATGTCCAGTAATATTAATGCAATGCTAGACAAAGCAGAAAATCCAGAAAAGATGATAGACCAATATCTAAGGAATTTAAACAAAGATTTAGGCAATGTAAAAGCTGAAACTGCTTCTATAATGGCAGAGGAAAAAAGGGCTAAAAGGGTATTAGATGAATGTAGAGAAGATATAAGTAAAATGGAAAACTATGCAATGAAAGCCCTAGAAGCAGGAAATGAAAATGATGCAAAGAAATTTTTAGAGAGAAAAGTAGGATTAAATGAAAAAGAACAAGAATTGGAAGCAAACTATAATTTAGCAAAAACCAACGCAGAAAAAATGAGAGAAATGCACGATAAATTAGTTTCAGATATTAGTGAATTAGAATCTAGAAGATCTATGCTAAAGGGAAAAATGGCAGTAGCCAAAACTCAAGATAAAATTAATAAAATTGGCTCTTCAGTAGACAGTGCCAATACTTCTGTGTCAGCCTTTGAAAGAATGGAAGACAAAGTAAATAAAGCATTAGACGAAGCCAATGCCATGGCAGAATTAAATAAAAGTCCTAAAGATGATATAAAAGATTTAGCAGCCAAATATGATAGTACTACTAATACAGATGTAGAAGTAGAAGACGAATTAGAAAGACTTAAGGCTAAATTAAAAATCGGGTAGGAGGTAAATAATTATTTTATTTACCGACCTCCCCCACCACCGCA
>DAIMNI010000058.1:0-5741 GCA_036720245.1 Tissierellia bacterium
ATGAAGGAGAAGATTTAAAAATATTCTTTGGTGGCACAGAAGTACCTAAAAAAGATATTAAAATAATAGATCACAGCACCATAGAAGTTATAGCACCGGAATCTAATGTATTCGGACCAGTAAGGGTAAAAATAGAAAATCCAGATGGTACCTTAACACAGGAAAACTTAATATTTACCTATATATCAAAGCCAAAAATAGATGATGTAAATCCTAAAAAACTATTTATGAACGACACAGAAACAGAAGTAAGCATTAAGGGAAGACAATTCCAACAGGGAGCACGTGTAATAATAGGAGGAGAAATAATCCCAATAAAAGATTTAAAATCAGATATGGATTTAAAAGGCCAAGGAATTATAGGCGTAGATCCTCAGGGGAACAATAGAGAAGTAGCAGTAATAGGCGGAATGGAAGCAGCCAGTGTAAATCTAGTAGATGGAGAATTAAAAGTAAAATTCAATAATGCTACAGATTTAGAAAACAGTAGCATTATAATCATAAACCCAGATGGTGGAATTTCTGACCCATATAATGATTTTAAATACGAAAAACCACTACCACTAAAACCAATGGTATTAGAAGGAATTCCAGGCTACGAATCCACAGTAATGCTAATCTGGAACGAATCTGACCCAGACTTACTAAATAAAGCTACTAAATATGAAGTTTATGGTAGACTAGCTAAAGACAATACTAGTACTTTTATAGGCACTACTACAGATGCCCAGTATCTAATAAAAGGTCTAGAGCCAAATACAGAATATATATTTATGGTACGAGCTTTAAATGAATACGGTGCAGCTATAGACTTTGCAGAAGTAAAAGTAAAAACACTAAGTCTACAAGAAGATAAAAAACAAAGAGAAAAGGAAAAAGAATTAAAAGAAGAAGAAAAGGAACTCTTAGAAAAGGGCAAAGAAAAAATATTAGGAGAAAAAATCATTAGAACCATAGGCTCCAATGATATTAAAAACAATGTAGGAAATTTAGACTTTAATCAATCTAAATATAAAGATACTAAAGAATTAATAATAAATATACCAATAGCCCTAGGGAGAAAAGACTCCACATTAAATATAAAATATGGAGAACTACAAATGAGTATAAATCCAAAGGACTTATACACCTATAGAGTTTCAGCCCTAGACAAAGGAGACAAAGATTCAAATCTCCAAATTAAAATAAAAAGAGATGGAGAACCCCATATTCCAAGAGGCAAAAAAATAGCCTCCAGAAGCTACGAATTTGACTTTAGCTTCCAAATAGGCAAAAACACCATAGAAATAGACAAACTACTAAGAAGCGGAAAACTAACACTAAACCTAGACAATATACTATATGGAAATGCCAAAAACGTAATACTATACAAATACGACAAGGCAAAAGGAGAATACACTAAGGCCTCGAATAATAGAAGCACCTCTTTTGATACTGGAGGGAAGTATATATTATTAGGGAATAGATAGATAGGGCCTGATCGGCCAATTTTGAATTGTAAATTGTGAATTGTGGGGATCCACAACGGGGACATTCCTCAGAAAGATAGACACACGATGGGGACATTCCTCAAAAAGCTCGACCGTCTTGCAAGAGGTGTGTCCCCTAACCTTAAACAAAGGTGTGTCCCCTAACCTTAAACATAAAAGGAGAATGTACATATGAAAAGAAAAACCGCAATCCTATTATTATCAATACTAATATTAAATACCTTACTAATTGGGGACATTCCTCAGAAAGTTCGACCTACGACGGGGACATTCCTCAGAAAGATAGACCGTCTTGCAGAGGTGTGTCCCCATACCTTAAAACAAGGTGTGTCCCCATACCTTAATATTCTGAGCGAAGCGAAGAATCTCAGCTTCTCCGACATAAACTCCCATTGGGCCAAAAGCGAAATCCTAGAAATCACTGCCCTAGACTATATGGATGGCCAAGGAGACAAATTTTATCCCAATCGCCATCTAAACTATGGAGAAGTCCTAACTACAGTTATCCGTGCTGTGGGCAAAGAAGGGGATGCTCAAAAAGCCTCTCCTAATAATCATCAAAAAGGCATATATGAAATAGCCTATAAGATGGAATTAATACCAAAGCCAGAGAGCGAGGATACATTAGTCCCTGTACCAAGTAAAAAAGTAACCAGAGAGGAAGCAGCTAATATACTAGCTAGAGCATTAGAAATAGATCCGCCAATAGGGCATGAAATACAAGAGGCTAAGAAATTTACTGATTACAAAAAAATCGCAGACCATAGATTGCCCTATGTAGAATTATCTTTACAAAAAGGCTATATAAGTGGAAGAAATAAAAATATCTTTGATCCAAAGGCCTATATTACTAGAGGGGAATTTGCAAAGGTAATTTCTAATGCCAATGAAGATTTATTGCCCTATAGAAATATAGAGAAAAAATCAGGGCAAGTATCCAATATAGAATTGGGGAATATCACTATATACAATACAGACACCACTAGCAATATAATAAGCTACAAAGGGAAAGACAGCTTTCCAGTGCAAAAAGATAAAAAAATCTACAATGGAGACATAATAAAAACTGGAGATTTTCTTGACTATTATATAGGACAAAATGGAAAGGTAATATATGCTGAAGTAGGCAGCAAAAAAACCAAAACAGTAGAAGGTACCATTAGAGAAATAAATCTAGACCAAAGGGAAATCACTGTATGGGACTATAATGATAAATTTCATAAATTCAAATTAGACTCCTATATACCAATGGAAGAACTTTATTTTGAACAAGAAGTAGAAATCACGACGCAAGAGAACAAAGTGCTTAAAATGACTACCTTTAATCCCATAGACCCAGAAAGGGATGGCTATATAATTCCAGGCACTAGATTTAGAGCAGGTACAGTATTGTTTGCTAACAATAAAGAAATAGAAATAAAAACTGATGCTGGTAGAGAGAAATTCCAAATAGACGAAAATACCACATTATTTAAAAGAGGACAAAGGGTAGAATTATTCCAATTAAAAGAAGGAGATAGGGTACTTTTATCTTTTGACGATATATATTCTTCCCAAATTTCAGAAATAAAAATAGAAGATGAAGAAAAACACATAGGTGGAGTAATTAAAGGGAAAATAGAATTAGTAGATGAAAGGAATAAAGAAATTCTAATTAATGAATCCTATGAATTAAATCAAGGCAAATGGACAAAGAGAAATTCTAAAGAAAGAGTAAAACTAGGCACAGGGAATCTCTATGAAGGTGGCAAAAAAATAAACCTTAAAGATTTAAACAAAAGAAAAGGAAATGAAATCTATATTGCCTATGAAAATGCTTATGGAAATACCAGCGTATCTAAGGCCTTAGTTAAATCTGGTTCTGCTATGGAATACAAAGACAAAGTCCAAGATGTAGACTATGGCACAGGTCAAATGGTAGTAGATACCACTAGCTTTGATTTTCATGAAGGCACCATAGTTATTAAAGACAATAGATTAGTAGATCCTTTAAATATAGACATTAGTCAAAATGTATATCTAGTTTCAGACTATAAAAATGGAGCTAGAACTGCCAGTGTAGTTTCTATAGAAGATACGGGAATATTAGATGATAGAATAGATAATAGCAAACTCTTAGTATATAAGGGGAAAATTGAAGATATTTCTAATTACAAATTGACACTAGGAAGATATAATTATAAACTAGACAAAGAAGTACTAACTAATTCGGGATTTAAATCTAATTCAGGCACAGAGGAATTAAATTTAAGTTTAGACACCTATATATACGATAGCGAACTACAAAAAGAAATCCCAACTAATGCCTTTTTAGACTCTAGATATATAGATTCAATCTCTGTAAAAGACAGAGAACTAAGAAATAGAATAGAAAAAAATCACTACAAAAACAAACCAGCCTATATAGTAGCTAGAGAAACAAATCATGGCAAAGAAATCCTAAGTATTAATCTAATACCACAGGATTTAAATAAATATAATGACACAGTGAAACTTGACAATAGCATACTAGGTGAAGTAAAAGAAGTAAATCAGGAAAACAATAATCTAAATATAAATAAAGTTAAAAATTACAACAATCTAACAAAGAGATGGGAATACACAAAAGACAAAAACTTAAATTTGGATAAGGCAATAATTTTAGTAAATGACAAACCTGTAAGCCAAGAAGAATTATATAAAATAAGGCCTGACAGTAAGGCTTATATAGTGAATCATAATGATACATCGGCGGATATACCATATATACTATTAATAGAACAATAAAAGGATGTGAAACTAATGAAAAGTAAAATAACAGCCCTAATCCTAATCCTAGCCCTAATCCTACCGTCAGCCACATTCGCAATAGAAATCCCCGGCTATGAAGGTGGAATTAAAAATGAAAATAACTATAAAGAAGTAATATTTATCACAGGGGAGCCTATAGAGATGGAAGGGACTCTTACTATTAAAACTAATGATAGAAATAAGGGAGGAGTGCATGAGAGGAATCATACCTATACATATAGGCTAAATAATATAAAAAATGGAGCAACACTAAATAGGACTATTAGATTAACAGAAACCATTAATACACAGGGAAAACAAAGTACATCCCAAATGGTACTAGATTCCTATTCTGAAAGCTTAAAAATAAATGGTCAAACCTATCAAGTAAAAACAGATGATTATCAATGGAATCAAAGTCAAATCCTATATGAAACAGGTTTAGTTGATTATTATTCTGGAGAATGGTCAGCTAGAAAAACCTATAAATTAAATAAAGGAGCAGAAGTTATAACAGTATACACCATAGGAGAACTAGTAGGCTATGATAGCCCTTGGTCAGACACACAGACTCAGACTCTAAATTATATAATAGAATACGAAGACAAATTAGAGGGAGATACTCAGGAAGGCACAGCCAAAGTAGACACCTCCTATAATAGAACTAAGAATTTTAACTATCAGGAAAATGCTCCAAAACAAATCCCATTTCACGGCGGATTTCAATTATCAGAAAAACAGGATAATGTATTAAAATATAGCTATGATCTAGCCAAAGAAGATGGTAAAGGTAGAAATGTAGGGCAAAAATCCATGAGTATAGACACTAATCCTAAAAACTATAGACTACCTGTACCAGAAATAAGGGATATTAGAGGCCTAGACTCTGAATGGGATATATTATTAATAGCCAGTATGGGCGGTTTCCCATATACTGCAAAAAATATAGGACCACAAACAGCAGTAAGCAGAGGGGACTTTGCTAAGGCATTAGCCAATACTATGGACATAGAATTGCCAGATGAAGAAGAAAATAATAAATCCGGCAAAAGTTCTAGAAGCAGCAAAAGCAGCAAATCTAAATCCAAAAAACAAGAAGAAGAAAAACTTAGATATATAGATGTACCAAAAAACCATAGAAACTATAAATATATAGAAGGGGTATCAGCCCAAGATATAATGGAAGGAGTAGGCAATGGCAGATTTGAACCAGATAGAGAACTAACCAAAGCAGAAGCCACCACCATATTAATTAGATTACTAGGCTTCCAAAACCTAGCCCCAATAGGAAACTACTCCACAGGCTTTAAAGATGACAGCAGTATACCAATTTGGGCAAAAGACCATATATATATGGCCAAAGAACTAAATATAATTCCAAAAACCGAATACTTCAACCCAAACAAAGCCATAACCAAAGAAGAAACAGCAGTATTATTGGTAAGTTTTATTGAGTATTTGCAAAATAATTTAAGATATGAT
>DAIMNI010000058.1:5813-14595 GCA_036720245.1 Tissierellia bacterium
AAGCGAAGAATCCCAGACCCAAAAGCTCGACATACGACGGGGACATTCCTCAGAAAGTTCGACATACGTTGGGGACATTCCTCAGAAAGCTCGACCGTCTTGCAGAGGTGTGTCCCCTGACCCTAAAAAAGAGGTGTGTCCCCTAACCTTAAAAAAAGGTGTGTCCCCATACATTAATATATGTTTAAGGAGTGAATAAATGAAAAATAAAGCAATAATATTAATAACAGTATTTACCCTAATCTTCGCCAATATATATATTTCAGTAGCTGCGGAAAAACCCCAAGACGTAAACATCCTAATATTATACGATAAATCCTCAAACAACTACTGGGATATATACCATAATTATAATCAATCCCTATTAACCAATGTAAAAGTAGAACCAATATCCCTAGATAATTTTCATACTATGAATTTATCTGAATTTCAGATACTTTATTTAGATAAATCTATAATCGGCAAAGAAAGGTTTAATAGTTCTAAAGACAATATAATAGAATATGTAAAGAATGGAGGATACTTATTTGTAGAAGATAGTTTTTATAATGAGTTTCCTCTAGATTTTTTAGGTGCTAAAGAATTTCATGAAATCGAAACATTCCCTAAAAATCTAAAATATCCAGACATACGTGAAAATTTATCTGGGATACAAAATACATTAAAAATATTTCATAAAAACTTAGTAAAATACTATGATGATAAAAGTTTAAACTCCCTAGATAAGGGTCATGGGTTTATACCAGATACAGCAACAACTATAGCTTCCAATGGAGAACTATCTCTCTATGGGCTAAATCAGGTAGATAAAGGCTATGTATTTTATGCAAATAGCATGCTTCCAAACTATAATTATATAACTGGATTTGATTTACAAAAAAAGGACAAAAATCAAGAATACTTTAGTTTCACCTTTGCCACAGGAAACTATCTTTTTAGAAATGAATTTCCTGCCTTTGTATCTAAGGAATTATATGGCTATGCAGCTAAAAAGGTTCTAGGACCCTATGGCAGACCAGCCATGGCATGGCAAAATCATTTTGAAGTAACATCTGCCATTGAAAATGGCACTATGGAAAAATGGATAGATTTATTAAAAGAATACAATGAAATCCCATCCTTTTCCCTAGCTAGGGCACCCTATGAATGGGGAGAATGGTATGAAAATATAGTAATTCATGAAAATATAGGAGATAACAGCAATCCCAAATTTCTAGGGGACGAAAACTCCCACTATGGTGGAGGGAAAGATTTAACAAGTGGAGGGGAATATCTAAAACTAAATAAATACAGAGACTATAAATCCTTAGGTTCTACATTAGAATTACCCTATAGAGCCTATATCTCCACAGGAGATATAAATGGAGATGGTATAACAGACATAATCTCTGGTAGTGAAGATGGCAATATATATTTGTTCCCCAACCCTGGTCATCCTGACAAACTTAAAGATGAAAATAATAATCCCATAAACGTAGGAAAATACTCTGCACCAATACTATATGATATAAATCAAAATGGTAAATTAGATATAATAGTAGGAAATGAAAATGGGCAAGTTTTTTTATATATAAATCAAGGGGATTTAAAATTTAAAAAAGTGAAAACCCTAATAGGAAACAAAAACCTTAAAAATCTAAGTCCTACTATAGGAGATATAGATGGGGATAATATTTCAGACTTAATCATAGGAGAGGCAGGAGGTAATCTTTATTTTCATAAAGGAAAATGGGAAGGAAAAGTCCTTAGCTTTAGCCCAAATCCAATAAAACTTAATATAAATGTAGGAAAATATCCTGCACCAAAGTTTTATGATATAAATGGAGATGGAAAAGATGAGCTAATTATAGGAAACTCCACTGGATATTTAAAAATATATAATATAGCAGATTCTAAATTAATAGAAAAAGGCTATATAGAAGGAGAAAACTACAATATCCATGGCAATAAAAGACTTTGGAGTGGATATTATTCTGTACCAGAATTTTGCGATTTAAATGGAAAAGGGAAATCAGATCTTTTAGTGGGAAATGTGAGATTTAGTCTACCAATCCCTATAGGCTCTGAAGGATTCCCCCAAAAAGAGGCTTTAAAAAAATCCCTAGCTTATGCAAAGGAAAATCATATAAAAATATATCCCCATATATACTTTGGCAAATATAAATCTAAAGCCAATGAATTAGAAGAATTGAAACTACATCAAGAGGCATTTGAATACTATAATATACCTTGGGAAAATATAGGTGGAAATCAACACACCTGGGATATAAATAATTTCAATCCAACTCAATCCTTTGAAAGCCAAATAGCAGCAGGGATTAAATGGAATTCAGGCTTTAGGCCAAATAAATTAGCAGGAGAACCAAGTCTATCTAGAGACTATATATTCCAAATTCCCTTTAAACTAAGCAAAAACTGGGAAACTAAGGATTTCATACTATTTACACCAAGCCCCCACATCCCCATGATGGAAGGAGCCTACGAAAACATAGTAGCATTAGATCTACCCATATCCCATTTCTATCATATAGAATATGGAATGAACACGGAAAAAGGCATAGAGGATTTAAAATACAAAGCAAAATTCTTAGATGATATTAGAAATAAAAATGAATACAATTTTATGCAAGAAACAGATATGTTCAACACTTTTAATTCCATACTAAATAGCAATGTAAATATAAAAAGTAAGGGAAATGAATATCATATAGAATCCGACAATAGTATAGTAGGAATAAAATTCGAACCAGGAGAAGAACTAAATGGCCACAAACTATCCACCAATGGAGATATATATATGAGAGATGGGAAAAATTTATACATTGGTTTAAATGAAAATATTAAGGTATATATATCTAATGAGGAAGACAAAGCACATATAATAAGAGTAAATGGGGAAATAGCCATAGAAAAAGCAGAAAACCAATACCAAATTCATTTCAAAAACCCCGGCCTACAACAAATAAAAATCTACGCCCCTAATGGATTGGAAGTATTGAGCGGAGATTTTGAAATAGAAAAAGAAGGAGACTATTACACCCTAACCAGATACGGTGAGGCTACAACATTAGCCCTGTCATTCTGATGTTTCTTTTGTCATTGATGAAGATACTAAGCGATGAGCACGAAATCAAAAAACATGATTTCGGCTCCCTGCTTATCTGAGCGTAAGCGAAGAATCCCATAATCAGGGGACATTCCTCAGAAAGATAGACCGTCTTGCAAGAGGTGTGTCCCCATACCCTAATGTATGTTTTTAATCATTTTAATAATAAGGAAGTGTATAAACCATGAAAAAACGAATAACATCCCTAATCCTAATTCTAGCATTAACACTATCATTAGCATCGCCAATATTCGCCCAACCCCAAACCACCAATATGGAAGACTTCTACCAAATCCTATATCTGATCCAAGAAAACTACGTCTACGACATAGAAGAATCCGAACTAATAGAAGGTGCCATCAAAGGGTTATTCTACAATCTAGATGAATATAGTAACTACTACACCAAAGAAGAAATGGATATTTTACTAGAAGATTTGGCAGCGGACTTTGTGGGTATAGGAGTATATATAAAGGAAGAGGAAGGAAATATAATCATCGTCGACACTATAAAAAATAGCCCTGCCCACGGTGCAGGACTTAAATCAGGAGATATGATCCTCTCTGTAGATGGACAAGATATTAAAGACCTAAATATAAGCGAAGTATCTCAATTAATCAAAGGGGAAGCAGGCACTAAAGTAAATATAAAAATAAAAAGAGACAATGAAAAGTCTAAAGACTATAATTTAACAAGGAAAAGAATAAAAGTCCAAGTAGTAGAATCTAAAATACTAGAAAAAAACATAGGCTATATAAAATTAAATCAATTCTCGGAAAATAGCCACAAAGAAATAGAAAAGGTTCTTAAAGATTTTGACAATAAAAAAATTAAAAATGTAATTCTAGATTTAAGAGACAATCCCGGTGGTCTATTAAATGAATCTGTATATATTTCTAGACTATTTGTACCAGAAGGCCCTATAGTCCATAACTGAAAGCTATTACTCAGACCTTAAAAAGCCAAAATACAATCTAGTAGTCCTAGTAAACGAAAACTCCGCCTCAGCATCAGAGATTTTTACAGCAGCAATAAAAGACACAAAAGCAGGCACCATAATAGGCACCCCCACCTATGGAAAAGGCACAGTACAAAATATACTAAGCCTACCAAAAGGCGACGGCATGAAACTAACCATAGCAGAATACCAAAGCCCAAAAGGAAATAAGATTAATGGAATAGGCGTTAGGCCGGATATAGTAGTAGAGAATAATGGAAAGGAGGATTTACAGCTAAAGAAAGCAATAGGCTGGTTTAAAAAACCCGGCCAATTGTAAATTTTGAATTTTAAATTGTAAATTAGACATACGATGGGGACATTCCTCAAAAAGCTCGACATACGATGGGGACATTCCTCAGAAAGCTAGACCGTCTTGCAAGAGGTGTGTCCCCTAACCCTAAACAGAGGTGTGTCCCCTTACCTTAATAATAAAGGGGATTTGTAATATACTTGTAACACAATTGTAATAGTAATTTCCACTATTCTAGTGTATAATAGTATCACCGATAGATTTGGAAGGGGTCTCCCCTTATATTACAAATCTATTACATTACCATCGATAAACTTGATTTTAGATTTAGTTGATGGTATAATGCAGAATAGAATGTAAATTTTATGTAATTTCTACATAACAATTTACAAAAACTAAAATTACCTAAAATTTAAAGGAGGTCTTTGAAAAATGAAGAGAAAATTATCACTGTTATTAGCAGTAATAATGATCTTAGGAAGCTTCTCATTTGCATTTGCAGCTGAAGAAACAGCAGCAGAAACAGCAGGAGCATTCCTTAAGAAAGTAGGAGTTCTCGAAGGAATCAACGGCGACTTAAAGCTAGAAGATAACCTTCGTAGACAAGACGCAGTAGTATTAGTAGCGAGACTACATGGTGCAGAAGAGGAAGCAAAAGCTTACTCACCAGAAGGTCTAACATTTACAGACTTTAAAGATCCATACTACAGACCAATAATCAAATGGGCAGTAGATAAAGGATTAGTTGAAGGACATACAGCAGAAAGATTTGGCTTTAACGAAGACGTTACAGCTCAACAATATGCAACTATATTATTAAGAGCATTAGGATACAATGACAAAGTAGCTACTAAAGAAGGCTACGAAAAAGCTTTAGAAGAAGCAAAAGCATTAGGTATCCTAGAAGGCGTAGAAGTAGAAGACGCTACAGTAGTAACAAGAGGCTTAATGGCTCAAATGACATATAACGCTCTTGGCGTTAAAATGAAAGATTCCGATAAGACATTAGCTGAGTTTTTAGGAATTGAAATGCCAGAAGTAAAACCTGAAAAATTAGAAGCTAAGGTTTATACAGAAAACTTAAAAGAAGTTGTAGTTGAACTTTCAAATGCTAAATTAGCTGATAAAGCTAAATTAGAAGATGTAAACAACTACAAAGTATTAGGTTACAGATTTGAAAAAGCTACAGTAGAAGGAAACAATGTAATATTACTATTACAAGGTGAAGACAAACAATTTGTAAAAGATAGAAAATATGAACTAGTAATCCAAAATATCGACAAAGCTATAAATAAAACATACAAATTTACAGCTAAAGATAATACTATACCAGGAGTAGATAAAGTAGAAGTTCTTGGAGAATATGGTATAAAAGTAATTACAACAGAACCAGTTAAAGAACCACAGGAAAGAAATTTCTTAGTAGATGGTAAAAATATTGCTATGAATCTTGAACAATATGGTAGAATTTTAATTCTAACTCCATATTATGGCAAAGAATTCCCAGCTAATGCTGAAAAATTAACTGTTAAAGGGTTAGAAGACTTTGCAGGATTCAAATCAATAGAAGAAGATTTTGAAATTGAAATAGCTAAAGATGAGGTAGCACCAGAAGTAATGGACGTAGTAGTAAAAGGTAATGTAGTAGAAGTTACATTTGATAAAGATATATATGCTGATTCAGTAGGTGGCTATAGAAATAGAAATGCAACTGGTAATGTATCCTATAAAGATGGAAGACATGAAATTTACACTATCCAAAATGGTGGAGAAAAAATAGATGTAAATAAAGCAAGATACACTTTTGAAAAAGAATTACCAAGAAGACCACAAATAACTATATCAGGCGTAGCTAACCACTCAGATGTAGCTATGAAAGAAGTAACAGTTGAAGGTAGAGAAGTTGTAGATTATTCCGAACCAGTAATAATAGACACTTGGAAAGGTGCATATGACAGAGAGGATAATCCAGGGCTAAAAATAAAATTATACTTTGATAAAGATGTTACTGGTATAGAAACAACAGCTACTAAAGGTAAAAAAGCTGAAGAATTAAGATTTGTACCAGAAGAACATTTTGATATCTATCAGAGAGAAGTTCACAGAAGAAATAAATTAACAAAAGCTGAAAAAGATGAAAATAACTTTAATGACTTCTTTACATCAGTTAAATATGATGTAGATAAAGAAGGTAAGGCTATAAAAGATGTAATCGTAATAGAATTAAAAGGATTAAATGTAAACAATTCAGATAAGGATTACGACTATGTATTAGAAGTTAGAAACTTTGCTGATACAACATTATCTAGAAACAAAATGTACAGAGATTATGTAGACTTTAATATACCAAGAGCAACAACACCATTTGCAATTAAATCAGTAGATGTTAAAGAAGGTAAAGCAATAACAGAAATAGCAATAAAATTCAACCTTCCTGTAAACAGAGAAAGAGCTGAAGATCCAAAAGTATATCTATTTAACTCAGTATATGATGTTGCACAACTAGGTGGAGACATCGTTGTAGAAAAAGACGGATATACAGTAACACTAAAAATGCCAAACTTTGATCCAGATGACTGGGCAACATTAGAAGTATTACCAGTATTAAATGATGTATACTATGGTAATAGATTAGGTGGAGCTAGAATCTATGATTTTGCTTCAGGAGCACTTCTAAAATCAGGTCAAACAATAGATGAAAGTAAAGCAGAAGCAGTAGAAAATTTAATAAAAGCATTACCAGAAGTAGGCAAATTAACATTAAAAGACGAAGATGATGTAATTGCAGCAAAAAAAGCTTATGATGCTTTAACAAAAGAACAAAAGGTATTAGTAACTAATTTAGACAAATTAGAAGAAGCAAAAAATGAGATACAAAGATTAAAGAATGCTTCCCAAACAATTAACGATGCTGAAGCAGCAGTAAGAACAGCATTAGCTAAGTTTGAAGCAACTAATGATACAACAGCTGATGAAATAAAAACAGCAGTAGAAGCAGTTATAGTAAATCCTGATATAACTGTTGAAGACGTAACTGGAACAGTAGAAGAAGCTAATAAAGCAACTGCTGAAGAACCTGGAAAGATAGATGTTAGTGTAACTCTAGAATTCACAGACACAAGCTCAGGGGACACAGTAGTAATAACAAGAACAATAGAATACGAAATGGTAATTCCAGTGCTACAACAAGAATTAGACGCTGCTGTAAGTGCAGTAGAAGGCGTTGTAGGAACTAGCGGAAGTTTTGCTGCAACTAATGATACTATTGAGGCAGAAGTATTAGCAGCAGCACAAGCAGTTGTAACAAATAAAAATATAGAAGTTAAAATGTTAAGCTTTAATAAAACAAATGCAACTGATAGTGCAGCCGGAAGTATTAAAGGTAAAATAACACTAAAACTAGGAAATGAATCAGAAGTAGTAGATATAGATCTTGCTATATCCCAACTATAAGATAAAGCAAAAGCAAGCTCAGGGGAGTAAAATCTCTCCCCCTCGCAAAGGTACCAGCAAGCTCAGGGGAAGAACCCTCCCCCTCGCAAAGGTACCGGGTACCACCCGACTTTTGTCGAAACTTGCAAACGAGATGAAGAAGGGCCTCACAGGTAGAAATACTTGTGGGGTTCTTTTTATGCTCTTAAGTTGAATGAGATATTATGAATTAAGCACTCTGGTAGACTGGGTTCATAGAAATGTGATGAGCTTGTCTGCTCTTGCATTAAAGAAGCAAGGTGCTTATTTTATTTACAAGTATTTACAAGTATACCTTCAGGGATGAAGCAAGCTCAGGGGAGTAAAAGCTCTCCCCCTCGCAAAGGTACCGGGTACACCCCGACTTTTGTCGAAACTTGCGAACGAGATAAAGAAGGACCTCACAGGTAGAAATACTTGTGGGGTTCTTTTTTTATTGCACAAAATTAAAATTTGGTGTCTAAATTTAAAAATTATAAAAGATGGATCCAAAATATAAAAGATGGATCCAAAATATAAATTTATGATATAATAAACATAACTTATATAACGGAGGGAATGGAATGGCTGAAAACATAACAAATGAACAACTATTTGAATTTATGACAAAGATGTATGGCGAAATGCAGGAGGGATTTGGACAATTAAATTTGAGAATGGATAATGTGGAAAGCGAGATGAGGGAAACAAAGAATAAGGTTATCATTATTGAACAAGAGCATGGAAAAAATTAGATACTTTATTTGATGGCTATAAACAAAATGCAGATAAATTAGATAGAATTGAAAAAGAAGTATCTAAACATGAGGAAATAATCCTTAGAAGAATAAAATAGCCTATCACAAAGATACCAAGTACGCCCCGACTTTTGCCGAAACTAAGCAAGCTCAGGGGAGTAAAAGCTCTCCCCTTCGCAAAGGTACCCATTAGCAAGCTCAGGGGAGCAAACCTCCCC
>DAIMNI010000059.1:0-14207 GCA_036720245.1 Tissierellia bacterium
ATTGTTTTCAAAGCTTCTGGTGTTATAATAAAATTAAATTAAATAACAGGAGGTTATATTTATGATTAATTTAGAACAGGTAGAACAATTACGTCAAAGAGCCAATATTTCTTATGATGAGGCAAAGGCAGCCCTTGAAGAAACTGATGGGGATTTGCTTCAAGCTGTAATTAATCTTGAAAAACAAAATCGTATTAAGCCACCTAAAGGAGGAGGTTATTTCAGTTCGAGAAATACACAGCAAAATTCAAGGGACAATGGGACTAGCGAAGATATAAATGAAGGATTTAAAAAAGATGATAGTCCATCTTTTAGGGAATTAATGTGTAAATTTTTAAAATGGTGTGGTAAAATAATAAACAAAGGGAATAGGAATCATTTTGAAGTTATAAAAGACGGAGACAAAATAATGACAATTCCAGTAACTATATTAGCAGTCCTTCTATTGTTTACATTTTGGATGACTGTTCCTATTATGATTATAGGACTATTCTTCGGTTATAGATATATGTTTAGTGGTCCTGAATTAGGTAAAGAGAATATTAACCGTGCCATGGATTCGGTGGCTGATGTGGCTGGGAGCATAAAAAAGGAAGTTAAAGGTGAGAAATCTAATGGTAAGGATTCTGATAATTGAGGATGAGGAAAAAATAGCACGTTTTATTGAATTAGAACTTAAATATGAAGGCTATGAAGTAGAAAAGGCTTTTAATGGAAGGGATGGGTTGGAACTTGTTAAAACCCACCCCTTTGACCTAGTATTGCTTGATATTATGTTGCCAGGGCTAAATGGAATTGAAGTACTTAGAAGAATTAGACAATTTTCTGATTTACCTGTCATACTTCTTACTGCTAGAGATGCTGTTGTAGATAAAGTTACAGGACTTGATGGAGGTGCCGATGACTATATTACTAAACCTTTTGCAATAGAGGAATTACTTGCTAGAATTAGGGCTGCCCTTAGAAAAAAGGATACTGGTAATTCATTGGAAATATCACGGGAATTAATTGTAGGAGATTTACACTTAGACCCTAATAAAAGGGAGGTTCGTGTAAAAGACGATTTAATATATTTGACAAAACGTGAATTTGATTTATTACATTATCTTTTAGAAAATAAAAATATTGTTATAAGCCGTGAAACCATACTCGAGAATATCTGGGGTTACGATTTTTCAGGAGGAACTAATGCAGTAGATGTGTATATTAGATATATTCGTGCAAAGATTGAAGAACCATTTGGATTAAAAATAATATATACAGTACGGGGAGTGGGGTATGTAATAAAAGATGGGTAAAAAAAACGTAAACTCAACTAAAATAACTAATAAAATACGTTCATCTCTTGTAATAAAACTCAATGTAAAAATGGCAGGAAGATTATTTTTAGGTTTTTTGAAAATAAATGTCCTTATTTTTCTACTGAGTTTTTTTGTTATTCTATGGAAAACAGAAGAAGGAGCTCAGGATATAATTGAGATAATAAAACAATCCCCTGAAAAATTGGAATCCATAGATTATGAAAGGAAAAACTATGAAGTATTGATAACAGAAGAGCCTACAAAAGGTATCACACTTCCCCTTAAGATACAAAAAAATTTACCTGTTAAATTCCATAATGCAAAACGAAATATTACAATATCTGAAAGGGGCAAGCATATAAAATTATTAGAGAAAATATATTCACTAAAATATATTATTGGATTTAGCATTGATGATTTATCCTACGAAATAATATATTCCCTAGATTCTGACTTGAAATTATTTTTATCTTTATTTTTTATTATACTAATATTTGAGATATTAATACTAATTGGAAATATGTATAAGGGTTCAAAAATTATAAGGAAAACCCTTAAACCTTTATCAGATTTAACAAAAACAGCAAAAACCCTAAATGCAGAGGTATCTTCTATAGGTTCTAAGGCTAATGGAGCCTATATTAAGGATTTAGCAGGGGCTATTAGTAATATTGATGCTAATAAACTAGATAGTCGTGTATCTATTGATAGTTCTCAAAATGAACTTAAAGATTTGGCCTTTGCAATAAATAATATGTTAAACCGAATCAATGATTCATATCAATCCCAAGTGAGATTTGTTTCTGATGCCTCTCATGAACTCAGGACACCTATATCAGTTATACAAGGATATGCAAATCTTTTAGATCGTTGGGGGAAAAATGATGAAAAGACTATGCAAGAGTCAATTGATGCAATCAAATCTGAGACAGAAAATATGAAGGAATTGGTGGAGCAGCTTCTTTTCCTTGCCCGAGGGGACAATGAAACTATCCAAATTCATGAAGAAATTTTTGACTCCTGTGAAGTAATAGATGAGATAATACGAGAAACACAGATGATTGATGAAAGCCATGATTTTGAAATGGATTTAGATAGACCGGCTTATATTAAGGGAGATAAACAACTTATTAAACAATCTATTCGAATACTTATAGATAATAGCATAAAATACACGCCTAGTGGAAATAAAATAGCCTTAAGAATTATTAAGAAAGAAGATCATATACACATAATAGTCCAAGACAGTGGTATTGGAATAGACCCTGAAAATCTACCCCATATATTTGATCGCTTTTATCGTTCAGATGAATCTAGGGCAAGAAAAACAGGTGGTTCGGGATTAGGATTATCAATTGCTAAATGGATAATTGAACGCCATGGTGCTTATTTTGAAATCTTAAGTAGGGTAGATATAGGTACACGTATAACTATTATTTTCCCAGATGCTAAGGAGATGCAAGGGGGACAGTCCCCAGTGCATTACTAAATTATGGTATAATATAGAAGAATTAAAAAAATATAGATAGGGGGTGCAAATCATCAACAAAAAATTTCTATATCCAATTTCTTGGTTTCTTTTAGGGATGTTGTGCTTTTTTGTCTCCCAACCATTGCTTAGGATTCCATTGCTAAACTGGCTACAAGGGACTACTGAATTTAACATTTGGATAGTATCTAATCCAATATTGTCGATGGCCTTAATTGCTTTATCTGCTGGAATATTTGAGGAAGGGTTTAGATTTATATTTAAACAGTTTCTTGTAAGGCCAAAGGAATCTACATTTTTACAGCCAATACTTTTCGGTCTTGGACATGGATTTATGGAAGTGTTGTGGCTATTTATTCCTAATATGAGTCAAATGATTATAATGGGGACATTATCAATAGCTACAGTTGAAAGAATAATTGCTATAATAGCTCATATATTTTTTACTATAATTATATGGAATGGGTTTCAGAAAGGCAAAAAATTACAATATCTTATTTTAGCAATTTTTGCTCATGGTTTACTAGACTTTATAGCAATAATTGCGGTTTCTTCGGGATTAAACGTATGGATGATGGAGGGAATATTTGCTTTATTTGATATTGTGGGGATTATTTATATTGTTCATTCTAGAAAATATTATATGGAGGGAAGATTATGAGATCAGGGAAGAAAATTTGGTTTTTAGTTTTATTATTATTAGTAAATGTTTTTGCTTTATCGGCTTGCGGAAAAAGCAAATTATCTGATGAATTTGATCAATCGGAAGTAGAAGAATTAGCAGCAAGCGTTGTGGATATGGTAAATAAAGGAGATGCTGAAGGCATACAAGAACTTAGCAATGAACAGATGAAACAAGCTATGGCAGAGGATGTATTAAATCAGGTATTTGATGCAGCAAAAGGATTTGGAGAATATAAAGAAATTTTAAAAACTGATTTGGCAGGGGTTAAGGATAAGGCCACTGATGAGTCTATAGCAGTTGCAGTGGTAAAAGTAAAATATGCTGATAAAGAAGCTATTTATACGATTTCATTTGATACGGATATGAAACTTGCAGGATTATATTTGAAATAGATGCATTAGGGGGAGTCCGAGACTGCCCCTCTTATACTAATTATTGTCAACTTTCTGTAACTTCTACTTTACCAAATTAAGCTATAATATATACAAGTACATAAAATCTAAAGGAGGGGTTAAAATGAAAAGGAGAATGTCTTTTTTGTTGGCTTTAATTATGCTTCTCACAATTATTCCATTTAGTTCATATGCAGGAAACTATGATAAACAGTTAAAAGAAGCCATTATTAAAAGTAAAGAATTATTTAATATTGGCGATGAATACGATGAATTTAGGAAAGACATCAGTACTAGGGATGATCAGGTGGTATTTTATCTAGTTTGGTCTGATAAGAAGGGAAAGCTTGGTAGTATAGATGTTTCAATGGCTGAAGATGGAACTGTATTAAGTTTTAGTAAATGGCAGCCCAAATATGAAGAGCAAAAACCTCAATTACCTAAAATAAGCAAAGAGGAAGGTCTAGAAATAGCTCAGGATTTTATAAAGAAAGTATCTCCGAAGTTTGCAAATAATATAAAATATGTAGAAATATCAGATCCACTAAATATTTATTCGGATAGCTATAATTATCATTTTGTGAGAACTGAAAATGAGATTCCATATTATAGAAATAGAGTTGATATCTATATTGATAATTCCACGGGAGAGGTAAAAGATTATTATGCCAATTGGGATATGGATGTAGTATTTCCCGATACAAAAGATATAATTTCATTAGAAGAAGCTCAAAAATTATATAGTGAAAAAATAGGCCTAAACTTAATTTATAAAACTAACTATATTGATAGAAAACCCAATACTTATTTAATCTATGGGCCTTTAGATACTAGTGCAGGCATTAATGCCAAAAGTGGAGAAGTAGTTCCAAGCTATGATTATTATGGCTATTATGAAAAGATGACTGATATGGGTGCCATGGGTGGTGCACCAGAAGAAAATTTAAGTCCAGATGAACAAAAAGCCATAGAAGATATATCCGGCCTTATATCTAAAGAAGAAGCTGAAAAAATCGCTAGGAATGTATTAGAATTAGATTCAGAATATGAATTAAGAAATACTAATCTTTTTTCAAACTGGAGAAATCCCAATGAATACTATTGGCAGATGGAATTTACAAGAGAAATAGATTCTAAAACTTATAGTACAACTTATTATACAAATATAAGTATAAATGCTAAAACCAAAGAATTATTATCTTTTTATAGGGATGACCCAATTGATTCAGAGGAAAAACCTAAAGTTGTTGAAGAAAAAGCTTTAGAAATTGCAAAGGAATATATTAAAAAAGTAAGTCCAGATAAATATGACTTAATTGAATTAGATAAAGGGGATAATTGGATAGAACCAATATCTGAAAAAGATCCACAAAGAATATATAGATTTCAATTCAATAGAAAAATTGACAATGCCTATGTAGAAGGGGAAAACATTGCAATTATGGTAGATGGGGTTAATGGCAAAATAAGGGAATACAGAATTGATTGGACTGATAAAGAATTCCCATCAAAAGAAAATGTAATACCTATGGAAAAAGCCTATGAAACTCTCTATAAGGATATAGGTATGGAATTAAAATATACTTATACTGATAGATTTGAAACTGTAAATAAGAAAAAGAAAGAGGCTACATTATTATATAGCCCAAAATCTGATAAATTGTTAAATATTGATGCTAATACTGGCATTCTATTAGATTATAATGGGAAACCTTATAAGGAATATACTCCAATTAGCTATAATGATATAGACAAAAGCTATGCAAAAGACAAAATTAAAATCCTAGCTCAATATGGCATAGCACTACAAGGGGAAGAATTTAAACCAAGTGAAAAAATTACTCAAAGAGATTTTCTATATTTATTGGCAAAAGTCAGTACCCCTTATATGAATATAGATAGTTCAGAGGAAAATCTATATAATGCTCTAATAAATTCAGGAATAATAAAAGAAAATGAGAAAGCCCCAGAAAAAGTTGTAATAAAAGAAGAAGGAATAAAATATATAATAAGAGCATTGAAATACGACAAAATTGCAGATTTAACTGAAATATATAAAGATGTATTCAAAGATACAAAAGACATAGATCCAAAACTAAAGGGATATGTAGCCATTGCCCATGGACTAAAAATAGTGGAAGGAAGTAATGGCAAATTAAATCCTAAGGCAGAACTAAAAAGAGAAGATGCAGCTAATATGATTTATAATTATTTGTTTAGTGGGAATTAACGAAGAAAATTTTAAGGCGAACCTTTGGGGTCCGCCTCTTTTTTTATCTATGCCCTATAAAAAGCATTATATCCCTTATAAGCCATATAAACATCTGCTTTACTTGCAATTTCATAAGGTGCATGAACACTTAATAATGCTACTCCACAATCTACTACTTCCATTCCATAATTGGCAAGTATATAAGCAATAGTTCCTCCACCACCTTGGTCAACTTTTCCTAATTCACCCATTTGCCATACTACATTATTATCATTAAATATTTTTCTAATTTTACTTAGATATTCAGAATTGGCATCATTGCTGCCACTTTTTCCCCTTGATCCAGTGTATTTAAGTACAGTAACCCCTTTACTTAAATATGGTGTATTTAGTTTATCTAAAACTTCAGGATAATTGGGATCAAAAGCACCTAGTGTATCTGCTGATAATACACAGGAATTAGATAATGCTCTTTTAACAATAAGTTCTGAATAATTTTCCTCTGTAAGATTAATTAATTCTGAAACAATATTTTCAAAGAATTTAGATTCCATACTAGTATTGCCTACACTACCAATTTCCTCTTTATCTACAAATAGGGCAACAGCAGTTTTATTTGGATTTTCCACATTTAATATACCTTTAAGAGAAGTAAAGGCACAAACCCTATCATCTTGGCCATAGGCACCAACCATACTTCTGTCAATTCCTACATCTCTAGATTTTCCAGCAGGAACTATTTCAAGTTCAGCAGTTGTAAAATCTCCTTCTTTTATACCATATTTATCATTTAGAATTTTAAGCATATTTAATTTTACTTTTTCACTAATTTCATCATCTTTATAGGGAATACTTCCAATTAAAATATTTAGGCCTTCACCTGTAATTCCTTCCCCCATATTTTTAGTCATTTGATCTTTAGCTAAATGAGGTAGCAAATCTGTAATAAAGAAAACTGGATCCCCTTCATCTTCACCAATTACAATATTAACCTTTTCTCCATTTTCCTTTATTACTACGCCATGTAGTGCAAGTGGTAATGTAACCCATTGATATTTCTTAATTCCACCATAATAATGAGTCTTTAACATAGCAAGATCTGAATCCTCGTAAAGAGGAAATTGTTTTAAATCTATTCTTGGAGCATCTAAATGGGAACCTACAATATGCATTCCCTTTTCAAGCTTTTCTTTGCCTAATACAATCAATGCTACACCCTTATTTTTATTATTTGCATATATTTTCATGCCAGGTGTAGGTTTTATTCCCTTTTCTATTAATTCTTCTATGGATATATAGCCATTTTCAGTGGCAAGTCTAATGATTTCTTCAGCTGCTTCTCTTTCAGTTTTTCCTTTATCTAGGAAAGCTTTATACTCTTCATTTATTTCAAAAATCTTTTCCCTTTCCTCATTATCTACTACTTCCCATACATTTTCCCATTTGTGAGTTAGGCTTTCTTGAAGTTCTTTTCCACTATTCATTTTTATCCCTCCCAAAATATTTAGAAGCTCTAATTATTATAATATATCGGTGTTTTTCCTATGTCAAGTAGACATTTAATTTCCCATTCAGGTATAATAGTATTATAGTTAAATTTAATTAATAGAAATGCTTTTAAATAAAAAATTTTAGGAGGTAATACGATGGATTATACTTTAAATTTAGTAGATTCTCTAAAAGGTTTAGAGGAAAGAGGAGCTTTTTTAACTGTTAAGGACGATAAAAATAGAATAAATACCATGACCATAGGCTGGGGAAATATTGGCTATGAATGGGGCAGACCAGTATTTATAGTACTAGTAAGGGAAAGTAGATACACCCATGAACTATTAGAAAATGCTAAGGACTTCACTATATCAATTCCATTAGATGATAAAATGAATGAAGCCCTAGGATTTTGTGGAGGTAAATCAGGAAGGGATTGTGATAAATTTAAAGAATGCGATTTAGATATTATAAATAGTAAATCAGTAGAATCCCCTGCCATAGCTAATCAGATGATTTATGAATGTAAAATAGTATACAAACATCCTATGGACTTAAATACCCTAGACTTGGCAATAAAAGATGAATGGTATAATAAAGGAGATAGACACACAATGTACTATGGGGAAATAGTTAATTGTTATTGCAATGATTAGGCCAAAAATAACTTACATTTGGGGGGACAGTCCCCATAAGTGTAAGTTATTTTTATAGATAAAATTACAAAATCCTATTGAAACGTAAGTTCGGATCATATATAATGATGTTAATAAAGTAATTAATATATAAGGGAAGATATAAGGAGATCTAATCATATGATACCTCTTGGTATGCAAAAAGTATTCAACGCAATTTTCTATTAATAGCTCACGAGTATTTGTTTATATTTAGAAAACCAAATTCTTAGCAATGGAGAGGTATTTAGTTAGGAGAGGATTTTAGTGAAAAAAGATGAATCAGTAGCACCAGTTGTTAAATGGGTTGGGGGTAAAAGGCAGCTTATTCCTGAAATTGAAAAATATATACCCTCTCATTATACTACCTATTATGAGCCATTTGTAGGAGGAGGGGCAGTATTATTTCACCTACAACCTAAAAAAGTAGTAGTTAATGATGTAAATGAAGAGTTAATCAATCTATATCAGGTTATAAAGGATAATGTAGATGAGCTGATAGAAGATTTAAAAAGGCATAAAAATGAGCCAGATTATTTTTATAAAATACGAGAATTAGATAGGGATATGGAAGAATATAAAAGCTTAAGTTCTGTTGAAAGGGCTTCAAGGATACATTATTTAAATAAAACTTGTTATAATGGATTATTTAGGGTGAATTCTCAAGGGCAATTTAATACACCCTTTGGAAGATATAAAAACCCAAACATTGTAAATGAGATAACATTAAGGGCAGTAAGTAAATACTTTAATAGTGCAAATATAATTTTTAAATGTGGTGATTTTGAAGAAGCAGTTAAATGGGCACGAAAGGGCAGTTTTATTTATTTTGATCCACCTTATGATCCTGTAAGCGATACAAGTAGTTTTACTGGATATGATAAAGGTGGTTTTGATGGAAAAGAACAAAAAAGACTTAAGGAATTATGTGATAGATTAGACGATAGGGGGATTAATTTCTTGCTTTCCAATTCAGAAACTGAATTTATATTAGGGCTTTACAAAGATTATAAAATAGAGATAGTACATGCTAAAAGATCGATTAATTCAAAAGGGCATAAAAGAGGAGTGGTAAATGAAGTGTTGGTGAGAAATTATGATTAAAACCAAGAATGATATAGCTTGGGAAAAACTTTTTGCTAAATATAATATTTTATCTGAAATAGAAGATAAAGGTTTTTTTCAAATTACAGCAATGGCAATCAATGAATTTAGGGAAGCTAGATTGGCTACTAAATTCGATCATAAAAGGAATTTACCAGAATTATTTAAAAATAATCGCCTATCTATTTTGCCAATAACAAGGGGTAGCTACATTATATCTTCCTTCGAGGCCTACAAAAATTTAAATGAAATAAATACAGAAATAATTAAAATGCCATTCCCTGAATATATAGAAAGCATTGATTATGAAAATATAACTTCCGAAGCTATTGCAATAAATTGTGCTTTTGTTTCAGGAATATTATTAGATTTTCTTGAAACGGACAAACTATTTCCAACCGTTAGTGGCAGAATGGGTTCAGATGAATTCTCCTTTTATATTAACAATTTGAATATGAATAAAGAAATAGAAGTTATGGTTTCAAATTCTCAAATAGAAGTTGATGGTGGTTATGAAGGAGAAGATAGTTTAGCATTAATAGAGGCTAAAAATTCAATTTCTGATGATTTTCTAATTAGGCAATTATACTATCCATTTAGATTATGGGATAGTAGGATAAAAAAAACCATTAGGCCAATTTTTATGGTATATTCTAATGGTATATTTACATTATATGAGTACAATTTTCAAGAACCATATAATTATAATTCACTAATCTTATTAAAGCAAAAAAATTATACTTTAGAACAAGATTTTATTAGCTTAGATGATGTAAGAGATATTTTATACAGAGTAAAAACAATTGAAGAACCCAAAATCCAATTTCCACAAGCAAATAGTATGAAAAGACTTATAAATTTATGCGAACTGCTATACAATAACGAAATGACGAGAGATGAGATTAGCACTACATATGATTTTGACCCTAGACAAACCAACTATTATGCTGATGCTGGGAGATATTTGGGCATAATTGATAAAAAAAGAGAGGATGGAGATATAATTTACTTCTTAACAAGCGAAGGCAGAGATTTTTTCAAGCTAGATTTAAAGAAAAGGCAGCTTAAGTTTATGGAATTAATTCTTAAACATAATGCTTTTAATAAAACATTGAAAGAATATTTTAAAACAGGGCAAATCCCTAGTAGGGATAAAATTGTTGAAATAATGAAAGAATCTAATTTATACAGAATAGATTCCGAAAGTACGTTTAAAAGAAGGTCGGGGACAATTTCTAGTTGGATAAATTGGATATTAGATTCGATGGATTAATGGGACAGTAACTTGAGTATCATACAATTATAAATTTCCAAGAGGTGATAAAATGTCAAAATATACAAAACCAAGTCCAGAAGAAATAAAATCAAAATTAAATTTAACTCAATATAAAGTAACTCAAGAAAATAGTACAGAAATGCCTTTCCAAAATGAATACTGGGATCATGAGGAAGAGGGAATATATGTAGATATAGTTACAGGAGAACCATTATTTTCATCTAGGGACAAATACGATGCAGGCTGTGGCTGGCCTAGTTTCACTAAATCTATAGAAAAGGAAAATATAGTAGAAAAGCTAGACAAATCCCATGGCATGATTAGAACAGAAGTTAGAAGTAAGCATGGAGATTCCCATCTAGGCCATGTATTTCCAGATGGGCCGAAGGATAGGGGAGGATTAAGATATTGTATTAATAGTGGAGCTTTGAGATTTATTAAAAAAGAAGATATGGAAAAGGAAGGCTATGGGGGATATATGGAATAAAAAGAATTTGAAAAAGTATGGGGAGGCCAAGATTTATCTACTATTAGAGATAATCTTCCTAAGGGGAATATAGAGGGAAGCTGGGATGTGGCTTATCATGAAAATGCCATTAGTATTGTAAAGAACGGAAAATACAAAGGCATGAAATTGGATAAATTAATTAAGGAAAAGGTGAATATATTATATGGGGAAATTGTAAGTTGATAAAAGGCTACGTTCCTGATATAGAAGCTGTAGAAAAGGAAGTTTTAGACATTATCAAATAGAAGTATAATTCTAATAATCAAATGGCTAAGTAATTATGCCATTTGATTATTTTATTTTCAAAAATGATGTAATAGAAAGTATATAAAAGTTCAATTGAGGGAATTTAAATTACAATTAGAAGACTTTTAGGGGGTAAAATTGCCCTATAAAGATAGTATAATTAATTTAGGAGCTGGTTTAAATGAAATTAAATAATATATGTCTTTCAATGATAAAATTTTTATATGAAAATAAAGATTATCATAAAATATCTAGTTTGGCTATTATTTTCAATATACCAGAGAGAACAGTAAGATACAATTTAGATAAAATTGATGAATTTTTTCTGATAAAAGGATACGAGAAATTAGATAGAAAATATAGTGATGGGGTTAAGATGCCAGAGGGTGAAGAACAATTAAATTATATAAAAAGTTTTTTCACAAACTATACCCCATCTCAGTATGAATTTTCAAATGATGAAAGAAAAATATTTATTATTTCTGAGCTTTTACAAAGTACCTATCCGTTAAATATAGATTATTTTGAATCTATATTATCTGTATCAAGAAATACAATAATTAAAGATTTAGATGAAATAGAGACATTTTTGGAAAGCTTTAATTTAGTACTAAAAAGAACTAGGGGAGTAGGCCTATATATTGAAGGCGATGAAAAAGATAGAAGGAGGGCATTATCAAAAATAAATTCAGAAATAATAAGTATTGATGATTTGTTTAATTATATTAATACAGGGAAAAGCAGCAATAAAATAAATTCTTTTCAATTTGAAAATATATTTCTAGATATTGATATTGATTATATAGATAGATTAATTCGTGAAGCTGAGGAAATGCTTTGCAGAAAATTTAGCGATACTGCTTACAGCAGTCTAATTATTCATATTGCTATAATGATAAAAAGAATACAGATGAATAGGGCAATATTACCTATTGAGACATCCCTTGGTAGGGAATATTATGCTTCAGAATTAGATGTTGCTAGACATATGGTTAAAAGAATAGAATTTCATTTTAATGTTATGGTTCCTGAATCAGAAATAAATTATATAGCTTTGCATCTAATAGGTTCAAAAGTAACAGAAGATAATTTAGAAAATGGCAAACTAGAAATAGATGAGTTGACAATAGTTATAAATAAAATGGTTGATATTATTGAAAATATTTACAATATAAAGTTTGGAGGTAATCGTCAAGGCCTAATAGAGGGTTTGATTTTACATTTAAGGCCAGCAATTAATAGAATTAAATTTAATTTAAGCATTATAAATCCTATATATAATGAAGTAATTAATAATTATGGGGATTTATATGAAACCACAAGATTAGCCTGTATACCATTAGAAGAATATATAGGTAAGGCTATTGGTCCACAGGAAATATCCTATATAGTATTGCATTTTGGGGCAGCATTAAAAAATATAGAGAAGGAAGTTCCTTCTCAAAAAATAGTTTTAGTTTGTGCAACGGGACTAGGGACTTCAAAAATGCTAGTATCTCAAATAAAAAATAAATATGATATAGAAATTACACATATAGCAAGTATTAGAGATATAAATCAAATTCAATCTAATGAATACGATTTTATTGTTTCCACAATAAATATTCCAGGATTAGGTCCTGATAATTATATTAAAGTAAGCCCAATACTAAATAGTGGGGATTATCAAAAATTAAATAGATATTTGAAAATAAAAGGTAATTCAGATATAGCTAACACAGAAGAAAATATGGTTGAAAAAATTATTAATATAATAGAAAAGCATATAGACATTAGTAATACAGAGGAATTAAAAGAAGATTTATACACTTCATTGCCTAAAATAATATATGGCAATAGACTATATAAACAAAGAGGATTAATGAACTATTTAGGCCCTAACAATATAAAAACAAAAGTTAAAGCGAAGGATTTTTTTCATGCAGTGGATATTGTCTGTGATATTTTAATAGCCAAAGGTTCTATTTTAGAAGCCTACAAAGAATCTATAAAAGAAAGATTAGATAAATTAGGCCCATATATGGTAATAATGCCTGGTGTAGCGTTACTCCATACAGATATTTATAATGGAGCATTAGAAACAGATTTTGCTTTAATTAGCCTTAGTAAAGGGGTAAGCTCTGGTAATAAAAATAACGATCCTGTAAAATTATTATTTGCTTTTTCCTCAGCTAATGGAATCGGCCACGTACCAGCTCTTAGGGAACTAACAAATATATTATCCATAGATGGAATTGTTGAAAATATGGCAATGCAAAATACAAAAGAAGATTTATTAAAAATATTAAATGAAAGCATCAATAGAGAACAAAAGAACATTTATGAAAGTTGAGGGCTAAGCAATGTTAGAAAATATTATTTCTGAAGACTTAATTGCCACTAATGTGGATGTAAAAAATAGGGAAGAAGCAATACAATTTGCTGGAGAATTACTTTACAATGCTGGAATTATTGAAAAGCGCTATATAGGAGCTATGATTAATTCACTAAATGAATTTGGTCCCTATATAGTTGTAACAAAAAATATTGCATTGCCCCATGCTAGGCCTGAGGAGGGTGCTATAAAACTGGGATTAAGCATAGTAACCTTGTCAACACCTATAGCTTTTGGCAATGAGCAAAATGACCCTGTAAAATATATTTTTTGTCTAAGTGCAGTTAATAGTAATCAACATATTAAAGTAATGTCAGAACTAGCAGAAATATTAGGTGACAAGGACTTTAACAAATTATTAGAAACTGCAGAAAATAAATATGATATTTTAAATTACATTAAAGAAAGCTATCTGGTAATATGTCAAGAACAATTTTTTAAATAAAACAAAAGAAATC
>DAIMNI010000005.1:0-61975 GCA_036720245.1 Tissierellia bacterium
AAATGCACCTCTTTGCTGTCTAAAAACTCTACTTTTCTAAATTTTGTTGGCTAGCCTTTTCTATCCCTCAGTCTCTTTTATCACAAAGTATATTAATGTTCACAAAAACTATCTGTTGATATTAGTTCCCCTTTTATATATTTTTCTGCTAAATCATCGCTTAATCCTTCAGCACCTACTACTACTTCGATTCCATTTTCATTAAATAATTGTTGAGCTGATGCCCCCATTCCTCCTGTTATAATAACATTTACATCTAATTCTTTCAAAAATACTGGAAGATATCCAGGTCTATGTCCTGGATTTGGTGTAAAACTCTTATTTATTATCTTTTCTTCTTCAACTTCATATACTGTAAAACCTTCACAATGTCCAAAATGTGCACTCGCTTGATTATTTTCACTTGCAACTGCTATTTTCATTTGAAATTCCTCCTTAATATTATATAAGTTTTTTAATATTATCCCACATATTTTCTATTGCCTTCTCTGCTATGCTATCCTTATAAAAAGTTATCGGTTTTAACTCATTTATAGATTTCATAACCATATCATCATATGGAATTTTCCCTACTAATTTTAAACCTTTTCGATTAACATAATCTTGTATTTCTCTAGCTACTTCTTCATTTATATCATATTTATTTATACAAACCATAGTGAAAACCTGAAAATGTTCACATAAAGTAACAACCCTCTTCAGATCTTCAAGACCTGATTTAGTTGGTTCTGTTACAACTAATACTGCATCACTACCTGTCACAGATGCAATAACAGGACAACATATTCCTGGAGAACCATCTATTATAGTTAATTGTTCATCTTTAGAAAATTTCTTTGCTTTTTTACGAAGAAATGATATAAGAAGTCCTGAAGCATCACTTCCTATTCCCATCTCTGCCCTTGCAATAATACCTCGGTCTGTTTCTGTTATAAATGTATCTGCTACCTTTTCATCTTTTAATACTATAGCATCCTGAGGACATGCTAAAACACATGCACCACAACCTTCACAGGCAAAAGGATCTATTCTAAAATTCTTAATAGCATCAAATCTGCAAACTTCTTCACATTTGCCACATTTTATACATTTATCTTCATCCATCACAGCTATCTTTCCACCACAAAAATCTTCTTTCTCTATATCCTTACCTTCATAATACATATAAAAATTAGATGCTTCTACATCACAATCCACTCTTATAACATCTTTGGCAAGTTCGGATAGTGCTGTTGCAATAGTAGTTTTACCAGTTCCACCTTTTCCACTAAGCACTACTAATTCCATTTCAGCACCTCCTTTGACCTGTTTGCTAGTTCTTCAAATATAGATTTAAATTTTGAATTGTCATAAAGAATTTCTCCTTTTGAATAAGCTTGTGCTATATCCCTTCTATAGGAAATACTTCCTATTATTTCTATATTCTCTTTTTTACAATATTGTCTTATTATATTATTCTTTCCATCATCTTTGTTTATGATTATTCCAAAAGGAATATCAAACATTCTTACAACTCCTACAGCAATTTTTAAATCATGAAGTCCAAACTCAGAAGGTTCTGTAACTAGTATTGTTGCATCAACATACCTTAATGCATTTACTACATTACAAGAAGTGCCAGGTGGGCAATCAATTAAATTGTTTTTCCCTTCTAAGCTTTGTAAAAGTTTTTTAATAATTGGCACTGCTATAGGTTCACCTACATTTAATATTCCTCTACTGCAATATATATCTCCTACTTTTCCACTTTCAATTTTACCTGTTTCTCTTTCCCCATAGCTTATAGCACCATATTTACATGCAATCTCACAAGCTCCACAACTATGACACATCTTTTCAAAAAGTACAATTTCATCTTTTACTTTTGCAAGTGCATTAAATTGACATACCTTTACACATTCTCCACAAACAACACATTTTTCATTATCTATAATTGGGTATTCTACCATAACCTTTTCTGTTTTTTCTATTTTAGGTTTTAAAAATAAAAATCCATTTGGTTCTTCTACATCCGAATCTACGTAATTAAATTTTAATGCAAGAGCTAGATTAGTAGAAACTGTAGTCTTACCAGTTCCTCCTTTTCCACTAAGTACTGCTATATTCACTATATGCTCACTCCAATCTATTTGTTTCCTCCATGATGTGCAGTCCCAGACATAACTATTTCTTGAAGTTCTCCATTATTATATTTTTCAAGAACTGAACTTACAGCCATACTTTCACACTTATATGCTTTAATTCCTTCTTTTTTGATAAGGCCAAAAGCATTTGGCCCTAAATTTCCTGTTATTATAACATCAACCTTTTCGTCAATCAATTGATTTTATGCAGCAATACCTGCCCCACTACTCGCTAATTTTGCCTCATTTTCTAAAACTTTGATTTCTCCAGTATCCGTATCGTGAATTTGAAAATATTCACATCTACCAAATCTCTTATCTAATAAACTATCCTTATTTTTCCCTTTAACTGAAATTCCTATTTTCATTATCATTATACCTCCTAATTTAAAGTATTTGTTTATTTTAAAATATAATTTCATCTCTATTTCTGCCATGTCTATGTCGGCTTCTAAAACAAGGTGAACATTTCTCACGATTTATATTACATACTATATAATCTCCACCTTCAATTTTTAAAATTTTCCCATTCACTAAGCTATCTGCAACCTTTTTCTTTGCATCAACATACATTCTCTGGACTGTAGAACGTGCCACATCCATTCTTTCAGCACATTGCTCCTGTTCTAACCCCTCAAGATCTATAAGGCGAATAACCTCATACTCTTCTACCGTCAATAGTATAGTTTCCTTATTATCATCTATCCCATTTAGAGGTCCAAATGTTTCATAGTCGGGTACACCACAAACTCTTCTTCGTTTTCTGGGTCTTACCATATATTTACCTCCTATCAATACAATTAGTACATAATCCACAATACATTATATCAACATCATTTATTTCCGTAGAATACTTTTCTTCAATTAAATTATTTATTTTTAGATGTTTTAAAATTATTTCTCTATCAACAATATCTTTAATATCTCCACATTTTTTACACTTGAAATGTATATGCAATGGCTTCCTTGCATACATTTTCAATTCATAATAACTAATATCATCAACTTTAAATTCCTTCAATATCTCTAAATTTACAAAAAGATTTACATTCCTATATACCGTTGATATTCCAATCCCTTTGTATTTTAGATTATTATAAATTTTTTCTACGCTCAAATGTTCCCCTTCATTTTCTATGAACTCTTTTAATATTTCACTTCTCTGATTAGTCATCCTATATCCAGCATCTTTTATTAGGTCTTTGATTAATAAAAAACTTTCTTCATTTTCTTCATTGTAATCACTAAACTTTTCCATCTAATCAACACCTTTATAAATTTGATTCATAGAAAACAACATAATAATCATCTACAAAATATTCCATCATATTTTTTTATAGAAAACATTTTTGCAAACATATTGCACTTACATAAAAATATATAATATATATTTGCATCTGTTCCATACAATGTTTCAAAATTTCCTTGACCTTTTGATATTATTAAATCACTACTAAATAAAGATTTCCTAGTTTCTTGGTTGATTTCTTTTATATCTGTTCCTGGTATATCGGTACCATTTTCTATAATTTTACCAAATTTATCAATTTCAACATTAATAGCATCCTTATATGTAACATCGTTAAGCACTGGTTCTCCTCTAACAATAATATCTATTTCAATGCGTTGATTCAACTCTTTTATAATTTTTATCAATAGCTTATCAAATACAACTTCACCAGTATTATCTAATATATAGCATAACTTTTTCGCATTCAAAATTTCTTTTTTAAATATCTCATATGTAGAAATATCTACTTCTTGTTTTAATGCAGTGTTTATAATTTTTGCTAATAGTTTATCATCAACATTTTTCATAGCTCCAAAATCAATAAAATTGCCAGCCATTGCATATTTCAATGCCGAAAGAAGTTTGTCATCCGAACTATTAATAATATCCATTATATCTTCTTCAATTAATAGCATTTTATTGTTATATAATTGCTTTTCTTTGAAATATAAATCATTAATATTTATATTTTCTTTTAATATTTTCATTACTTTTGAATTTAAAAAAGGTGCAGTCATATCATCAGGATAAGAACTTATCTCTCTTAATATTTCCTTTGTAAATATAAATCTTTCTTCCTCATCATCTACATGTTTACAAAACAATTCATATGTTTTATTTATTATACAATATATACATTCTGCCGATGCTCTCATGAATTTCCTTACCTTCCTTTAGTATTTAAATATAATGTCTAGTTTCGTTTATTCAACACTTTTTCAATTACATCAACACAATCATCTACATATTCTTGATTAAACTTCTCAATTTCTCCATTATCACACAATTGTGCAATCATAGGATCTATAGGAAGCCTACCAAGAAATCTTATTCCCATATCTTCTGCTATCTTTTCTGCTTTACTTTCTCCAAAAATATTTATTTTTTTATTACAATAAGGGCATATTGTATAACTCATATTTTCAATTATTCCTAAAATAGGAACATTCATAGCTTTTGCCATATTATACGCTTTTTTTACAATAAGAGAAACTAAATCTTGTGGAGAAGTTACAATTATTATACCATCAAGAGCTACCATTTGAAATACTGTAAGTGGCACATCCCCTGTTCCTGGAGGCATATCAAAAAATAAATAATCTAAATCTCCCCATATAGTATCTGTCCAAAACTGTTTTACCGTATTTCCTATTAGTGGACCTCTCCATATTACTGGAGAATCTGGTTGATCTAGAATTAAATTAATAGACATAAGTTTAATTCCATTATTAGTTGTAACTGGATAAATACCTAATTCACTAGTCTTTGCCCTTTGATTTTTTCCGTCAAACATTTTGGGTATAGATGGACCAGTAATATCAGCATCTAATATACCAACATTATAACCTTTTTTATTCATCATAACAGACAATAATGCCGTTACAAGAGATTTACCTACTCCACCTTTTCCACTTAAAACAGCTACTTTCCTCTTAATATTATTCATTTTATTTGTTTCACATCTAAAATCTTCAATATTATGTTTTTCTTTATCCATTTTTTTGCTCTCCTTGACAATAATATTTTTAAAAATTTTTTAGGGAAATAGGAGTTCCTATTTCCCCTAATTGTTATTCATCTTCGTCTTGTGATTCATCTAATATCTCATTAATATCTTTAAGTCTTGCTTCAAGTATTGCCTTTTCTTCTTCAATAAAAGCTCTTTCAATGCTTTCATCTACTGGATATGGTTCATATGGGTATGGTCCATAATAACCATAATATCCTAAACCTCTTCCATATCCTCTCCCGAATCCTCTTCCGTATCCATATCTAAGCCCTAATCTTGGTCTTCTATAAGAAAAATATCCTCCTCCACATGGTCCTAATCCTCTTCCAGTTAATGGCCCCATTCCTAATGGGCCAGTTCCATTTCTACCTGGCATTTTATTACCTCCTTTTTGTTTTGGGTTTATGTTCTTTATATTATATTATATATCATTATTGGCATATGTCAATAACATTTTTTGTAATTTTAAGTGCACTTGAATTGACAACAAGAAAATGTACTTATATAATATAAGTGTAAGCATACATTTGGTTAGTGTATCGGTATGTAAATATCAATATATCTTTGAGGTGATAAAATGAATAATTTTAAATATATTTACGGACCTGTACCTTCAAGAAGAATGGGACTTTCTATTGGAATAAGTCCTATAGCTAAAGGGCATTGCAATTATTCTTGTATATATTGTCAATTAGGAAGGACAAGGTGCATGACAAATAAAAGAGAAGAGTTTTTTAATTGCAATGAAATAATTGAAGAGTTTAAATTATATTTAAGAGATAATATTGATTTTGATGTAGTTACAATAGTAGGGGAAGGCGAACCTACACTGTATTCCAAATTAGGCAATTTAATTAAAGAATTGAAACTTCTTACAAACAAGCCTGTAGCAGTTATAACAAATGGGGCACTAATGTCAGATAGTTCAGTAAGAGAAGAATTGAAAAATGCAGATATAGTACTTCCTTCTTTAGATGCTTGTTAATGTTTAAAAAAATAAATAGGCCATATGGAAGTATAAAATTTGATGAAATAGTTGAAGGATTAAGAACTTTTTCCAAGGAATATAATGGTCAACTATGGATTGAGACAATGATTATAAAAGATCTTAATGATAATAGAGAATTTTTCTTAGATTTTAAAAAATTACTTGATACAATAAGCTACCATAAATTGTATATTAATTCTCCAGTAAGACCACCAGCTGAACAGTCTGTAAAACAACCATCAAAGGAATCTATTAAAAAAGCTATATCAATATTAGGAGGAATATCCATAGATGAACTAGTATCTGAAGGCTTTTATAGTAAAATAAAAGATGATTACGAAGCTATTATAAGCATTATTAAAAGACATCCAATGAACCAATTTGAAATAAAATCTTTTATAGAAAAAAGAGGAAATTCTAATATAGAAGATTTTTTACAAAAACTAGATAAAGATAACAATATAGAAGTAATAAATTATAAAAATTATTATACTTATAGATTGAAATAAAGGGGGATTCATATGAAAAATCCTATAAAAAAAGTAGCAGCTATTCATGATTTGTCTGGATATGGAAGAGCTTCACTTACAGCAATAATACCCATACTTTCATCCATGAACATACAAGTATGCCCTTTCCCTACAGCAGTTCTATCAAATAATACTGGAGGATTTGATAGTTTCTCATTTGTAGATTTGACTGATTCAATGGAAAATTATATGAATCATTGGGCAAAAGAAAATATTAAATTCGACTGTATCTATAGTGGCTTTCTAGGCTCCTCAAAGCAAGTCGATATAATTTTAGACTTTATCGAAATTTTTAGCAATAATTCCACTATGGTTGTGATTGATCCTGTTATGGGAGACAATGGGGAGCTATATCCCACTATAAACAAAAATATAGTTGAAAATATGAAAAAATTAATAAAAAAATCAGATATTATTACTCCAAATCTTACAGAAGCTCTATATTTATTAGAAAAATCATATATTAAAAACATTAATGAAAATGAAGCAAAAAAAATGCTAATAGATTTATCTAATATGGGACCTAGAATAGTTGTCATTACAAGTATTCCAGATGCTATCAAATCAGACAATATAGATGTATTCGGATATGATAGGGAAAATAATAAATTCTGGAAAGTAGGTTGTAAACATATCCCTGTAGAATTTCCTGGCACTGGAGATGCATTCACTAGTGTACTAATAGGAAGTCTACTAAAGGGTGATAGCTTGCCTATAGCACTAGAACGAAGTGCCAAATTTGTCTCTATCAGCATTAAAGAAAGTTATGGATACAATTATCCTACAAAAGAAGGAATTCTATTGGAAAAAACCCTTGATATTTTAAAAATGCCAATTATGAATACCAACTATGAATTGCTATAAAAACAAAATATGAATATCGAAATTGTTAAAAATGACAAATAGACTAGTAGTTTATTACTTCATTGATTAGCCTTTTTTTGTCTTTAGGTAATGTTCCTTTAATCTTTATTATATTTGTTGGATGTGTTGTATCAAATATAGTTGGAGCCTTAGGTTCCAGATTTTCTAAAAGAGTTTTTATTTCTATTAATCGCTCCTTTCCACAAGGAAGAATAAAATCGCCTCTTTTTATCATATTACTTAATTCTGTTCCATGAAAAACTGTTAGACTCATAGTAATAACTTTATTTGTTATAAATTGATTGATCATTTTAGCAGTTGCAACTGCATTATCTATAGATTCCCCTTCACCAGCTATTCCATACATAACTATAGTGTTGAATGATAATTTTGCTCCATTTAGTTTCTTTGCCTGTTTAATTGCTTCACTTACCGTATGACCTTTATTCATCAATTTTAAAACATCATCCCTGCCTGTTTCAAAACCAATATAAAGTAGTCTAAGCCCTGCATCATGAAGAATGGATAATTCCTCGATTGAATATTTAGCAATACTCTTTATGGACGCATATGAAGCTACGCAAGCACAATACGGCAAATACTTATGTATCATCTCTAATAATTGCTTCATTTTATCAAATCCTATTGACATAGGATTTGCACCTGTCAAAAATACTTTTTCAGTATAAATATATACATTTAACAATTGCATTTCTATATCTGAAATTGGAACTTCATAGTATTTATCATCTTTATACATAGAACAAAATGCACATTTGTTATATGCACATCCTGATGTTACCGGTAATAAAATAGTAGTCATTTCATCCTGTGGATAATAAATTGTATCTTTTTTATACATAATTCCTGATTTCAAAACCTAGATAGTTATACATCTAGCTACAAACCAGGGTTTCACCTACCTTCACTCTGTATTTTTATCAACTAGATAGTATCCTCTCCCATAATCTATTCTTGGTCGTCTATAAGAAAAATATCCTCTTCCGGTTAATGGTCCAGTTCCATTTCCACCTGGCATTCTATTATCTCCTTTTTGTTTTGGGTTTATGTTCTTTATATTTATATTATATGTTTTTCGAACATATGTCAACAACCTTTTTTGTAACTTATTTTTATCTTTTGATAATGTCATCTCATAGCTATCTTTTATCAACTATAAACAAAGACATACTATTTGTTTATGATAATCTAAAAATGATTCTTTCCAAATCTCATTGAAACTTTATATTTTCTGATAGTAAAAATCCCGCCTTTTTCAAAGCGGGTATGTATCAAAATATATATTAAATTCGTTGTGTCATTTGTGTGTCAAAATTGAATTTTTTGCCTCTCTTGCCGTTTTTATTTGGCTATTTTTCAACGTTTATAGAGTATCCTACTGGTTTTGAAGACCAGTGAGCCCACCAGGACTCATCTACCTCCTTGATTTGTAACACAAATGATATTATACAATATTTTTCAGTATTATTCAAGAGAAACTTTAATCTACAGCTGCACTTTCCTTTTTGTTGCTGAAATAATAGCCTACCCCCCATTTTGTATGAATATATTCTGTACTATCCACACTCTTTTCAATTTTTTCCCTAAGCCTTCTAATATGCACATCTACTGTCCGTAAATCCCCAAAATGTTCATATCCCCATATAGTTTCTAACAATTCTTCCCTTGTAAACACCTTCCCAGGATTAGAGGCTAATATATAGAATAAATCAAACTCTTTCCCAGTTAAATTTATAGATTCATCTTTTATAGTTAATTTTCTTCCCAAAGCATTAATTATAAAATTATCTATTTTTATTGTTTGATTATCCACTAGCGGTGTGCTCATATTTACCCTTCTAAGTATAGCTTTAATACGTGCCTTTAATTCTAAAATATTAAATGGTTTTGTAATATAATCATCTGCGCCATTTTCTAGTGCACGGATTTTAGAAGAATCCTCTTTTTTTTCGCTGACTATAATGATGGGAACTTGAGAATGTTTTCTAATGGTTCTACATAGGCTGAGACCATTTCCATCTGGCAATATTAAATCTAAAATCACCAATTCAAAGCCATCATTTTTAATTTTCCCTACAGCCTCTTTAATAGTATAAGCAGTTTCTACACTATAGTCTTCCTGCTCTAGACTATGCTTTAACTCCTTTACAAAGGCTATATCTTTATTAATAACAATTATCTTTGTTTCCATATTATCACCTACAACAAAAAGGGTTTTGATTTTTATTTAACTGAAATTATTCTTGTATCTCCATCCCTTTTGGTTATTTTCATCTGATCAAAATACTCTAACAAACCTAGTGCCACCTTTCTATTATTATCTAATATATCTCTATATTCGGCTACAGTTATTCCACCATTTTCATTAATATAGTTTACTAGAATATCTAATGCCTTATCATAATTAGATTTAGAAATATAAATTTCATCATTTAATTTTATTATTTCCCCATTGCCTATTAAGGAAATAAGTACTTGTTCTATTTGATTTCTATCATAATTTAATTTTTCATAAATCTCTTCCCTCTTAGGTGGCATAAATCCTTGAGAATTATATAGCTCTATTAATTCCTCTTTTATTTTTAATTGCATATCATTATACTCTACTTTAAATCCTTTAAGGTGGATATTTTCCATATCTTTCTCAATATAATTCATTTCCACTAATAGTTCCATAAATCTATCCCCAACTCTAGGATTAACATTTTTTAAAAATCTACTGCGAATTTCTTCCTTTGGTGCTCCTATCTTAAGGGGATTTTCTTCGTGGAATTTTTTCAATTCTCTTAGAATATTTTCCTTTAAAAAATTAAAATATTCCTTATGAATTATATAAGCTTCTTTTGTCAGATTAAATAATACAATCTTGTCCATACTTTCTAAAACTTCTATGTCTTTTTTTACATTTTCATCTAACATGGCTGTTCTAACAGAAATATCTTTAATGGTAGGAAAATCACTACTATTATCCAATATTATTTTTTCTATAATATCAATAGATTCCCCCATTTCTTTTATTTTTAATTCTTCTAAAGCCTTTTCATCAAATTGCTTTTTCTTATTTGGATTTGGTTCTAATACCATACCTCCACCTATAGTAAACATAGGAGAATAAAATCTAAGTATAAATCTATCTCCACGTTTTGCCACTATTTCCTCCTCTAAGCGAAGTTGGGCATAGGCTTCTTCTCCTGGATTAATTATATCCCTATCTAAAAGAACTATACGGCAAAGGACTTCTTTAGAACCTATATATAGTCTTAATCTAGTTCTATTTTCTATAGACCTGTCTGTACCTTTAATTAATTTAATCTTAATATCTAGCATCATGGTTTTTTTCATAGAATTTTTTAAGGATATTACATCCCCCCTATGAATTTCTTGCTTTTTTAAACCCGTAATATTTATTGCTACTCTCTGTCCTCCATAAGCAATATCTACATCCTCATCATGTACTTGCAAAGACCTAATTCTTCCAAATTCCTCTCTAGGGAAAACTTCTATTTCTTCCCCTACTTGAAACTTTCCTGATAATAAAGTACCTGTAACAATTGTACCAAATCCTGCCATAGAGAAAACCCTATCTACTGGAAGTCTTGGCATATCGTCTACTTCTTTTTCCTCTACTTCTAAGGTAAGTTTATCTATTAAGTTTATTACCTCATCTATACCTTCCCTTGTAGTAGAGGATACAGGTATTATTGGGGAGTTTTCTAAGAAGCTACCCAATACATTTTCTCTAATATCTTCCTTCACTAGTTCTAGCCATTCATCTTCTACTAAATCTTTTTTAGTTAAAACTATAAAGCCTTTATCTATACCTAACAAATCTAATATAGCTAAATGTTCTCTAGTTTGAGGCATCACTCCTTCATCTGCAGCAATAACTAATAATACTATATCTATGCCCATAACTCCTGCTAACATATTTTTAATAAATTTTTCATGACCAGGCACATCTATAATACCTGCCCTTTGTCCACTAGGAAGATCAAAATAGGTAAAGCCCAATTCTATAGATATACCCCTTTTCTGTTCCTCTTTTAATCTATCTGTATTTCTATTGGTTAATGCCTTAATTAGAGTAGTCTTCCCATGGTCTATATGTCCTGCAGTACCAATTATCACATGCTTCATTTAATGCCTCCTTTAAGCTTATCTAATCCATAAATAATTGCATCTACTACTATATCAAATTCACTTTCTCTTACTGTTCTTAGGTCTATATATAACTTTTCTTTATATACTCTTGTAATTATTGGGATCTTATAATTTCTTAGATATTTCTCTAATTCAACTATACTTAATTCTTCTAGACCTATTCTAATACATTTAGTTTCTAATTTTTCTAAAGGTAAGGAGCCCCCTCCAACTTCTGAATAATCATCTACAATTTCTACCTTACAATTTTTGCATTGAATATTATCTATAATTAGATTATATAACATTTTAGCTTTACTTTCCAATCTAGATTTATCTATAGTCAACATATTTAATGTAGGTATCTTTTCTATGGCTTCTTTTTCATCTAAATATAGTCTAAAGGTGGCTTCTAATGCAGATAAAGTAAACTTATCAACCCTAAAGGCCCTAGTCAACGGATTTTTCTTCATAGCATCTATATATTTTCTCTTTCCTATAATAATTCCCGCCTGAGGCCCTCCTAATAATTTATCCCCACTAAAACTTACAATATCCACCCCACTTTTTATGGAATCCTGAACTGTAGGTTCATATTCTAATCCATATTTAGATAAATCTATTAAAACTCCACTTCCCAAATCCTCTATTAATGGGATATTGTGTTTCTTACTTAAACTAGATAATTCCTTACCTGATACTGAGGATGTAAAACCTAGTATCCTGTAATTACTAGTATGAACTTTAAGTAGTGCATTAGTTTCTTCAGTAATGGCATTTTCATAATCCCAAATATGAGTTTTATTAGTAGTGCCTACGGAAATTAATTTAGCACCACTTTGTTCCATTACATCTGGAATTCTAAAAGAACCCCCAATTTCTATTAATTCCCCTCTAGAAACTATAACTTCCCTACCCTTTGCCATAGTGCTCAATATTAATAGTACTGCTGCTGCATTATTATTTACCACCATAGCAGATTCTGCACCAGTGATTTCTATAATTATATCTTCGAGATGACTATATCTTAAACCTCTTTCTCCTTTTATTAAATTATATTCTAAATTTGAATAATTGGTAGCTATTTCTACTACATTTTTCATTACATCTTCCCCAATTAGGGAACGACCAATATTAGTATGGATTACTACTCCAGTGCCATTTACTACTCTTTTTAATTTATAAGTATTCTTTTTTGTAGCTCTAATCTTTATTAATTCAGGCAAGGCTTTATTTCTATTATAAATTTTCTCACTATCCAAATTTCCCTTTTGAATATCTTGCCTTAATAAATCTAATTCTTCTCTAATAGAATCTACCACAAGAGACCTTGGCATATCTTCTAATATTTTTTTTATAATTTGATTTTCTAATAATTCATCTACCTTTGGAATTAAAGAAAATAAATTTCTATTTTGCTCCATATAATCCCTTCCTTTATTCCACTATTAAATAATAATCTTCTTTTTCTACTACTTCACCTACTATAGCATATTTAGTTGGGCTATTTTTTAATTCTTCTAATAGTAAATTTGCCTCATTCTTTGGAACAGATATTAATAATCCCCCTGAGGTTTGAGGATCAAATAGTGCATCCTCCATTGCCTCTGAAATTTCGTTTTTAAATACAATATTATCTCCTATATACCCACGATTTGCATAAGCACCTGCAGGCACTAAGCCCATTTCTGCATATTTTAATGTATTTTTTATTAAGGGAACTTCCTTATGATAAATTTTAATACTAACATTGCTTCCTTCTGCCATTTCCAATCCATGGCCTAATAGCCCAAACCCTGTAATATCTGTAACAGCATTGACTTTGACTTTGTCTAAAGCCTCTTTGCCATATTTATTTAATGTTTTCATTACATGTATTGCCTCATCATAGGATTCTTTATCTACCAATCCTCCCTTAATAGCTGTATTAATAATCCCCAAGCCTATTGGTTTAGTTAAAATAAGCATATCTCCAACTTTAGCATTGTTGTTAGTTAAAACCCTATCTGGATGAACAAAACCAGCCACTGAAAGCCCATATTTGGGTTCCTCATCTTCCACAGTATGTCCTCCTACTAATATGGCACCTGCTTCTAATACTTTGTCATGGCCACCTTTTAGGATTTCCACTAATACATCGGGGCTTAAACAATTTGGAAAACAAACTATATTCATAGCAAGTTTTGGTTCTCCGCCCATAGCATATACATCTGATAAAGAATTTGCAGCTGCTATTTGCCCAAATTCATAGGGATCATCTACAACTGGTGTAAAAAAATCTAAGGTTTGAATTAAAGCCAAATCCTCATTAATCTTATAAACTGCTGCATCATCAGAGGTTTCCAATCCTACAATTAAATTTTCATCAAAAGATTTTGGTAATTGGCACAGAACCTGTGCCAGTACATCGGGACCGATTTTACCTGCTCAGCCAGAGCTTTTAGTAAGTGCTGTTAATCTTTTATCCATGAATATCACATCCTATCGTGTAATTATTAAATCCTGAATACCTTCAAATTTTTTGTCTCCTATACCTGATACATTTTTAATATCTTCTATATTATTAAAAGAAGTGTTTTCTCTATAATCTACTATTCTGCCTGCTAAAACTTCTCCTATACCAGGTAGTGTCATTAATTGTTCTTTAGTAGCAGTATTTATATTTATCTTTTGAGAATCTCCACTTTCTAATTCAAGAGATATTTCAACTGGAGCATTTTCTTCTCCTATTTTAGGAATATAAATTTTTTCCTCATCTAAAAGTTTTTTGGCTAAATTAATTCTATCCATATCTGCGTCTTTTTTCAAGCCTCCAGCTAATTCTACTGCATCCACTACCCTAGAACCTAGTCCTAACTCTACTAATCCTGGCTTATATACTTCTCCACTAATATGAACCATAATAGGGCTTCCTTCCTCAGTTTCTTCTGCGTCTTTTTTTATTTCCTTTAGTAAATCTTCTGGATTAACACTATTGTTTAAATCAGCAGAACTAGAATTTAATTTATCTTTTTTTAAAAAACTAAATAAAGATATTATAATTATAACAAGTATTAAAAACATTATAACTAATTGTTCTTTTTTTGTAAAATAGTCCATATAATAACCACCTTTTCAAAATATAATTATATCTTAATATTCGACTTATATTTCTAAAATCCTTCTTTTATGGCAAAAAAATAGCTATTAAAAAACTAGACTATTTCTGATATAATATAAATAATAATCATCAATATTACAGATGCAAAATCGAAGGGGGCGGAATTAATTTGAAAAAATCTTTTATTATTTTATTAATTTTAATTTTTACTACATATAGTTTTTCTTTTGCCGGTGAATTAAATTTAGTGGGAGAGTCTGCTATTTTAATAGATAAGGACACTGGCCAAATTCTTTATGAAAAAAATCCTCACAAACAAATGTATCCTGCTAGTACTACTAAAATAATGACAGCCATATTGGCTTTTGAAAAAGGTAATATGGAGGATATTGTAACCATAGATGAGGAAATAGTCAATCTTACTGATGGCAGTCATATAGCATTAGAAACAGGGGAAGAAATATTATTTGAGGATTTAGTAAATGCACTATTAATAGAATCTGCCAATGATGCAGCCTTAGCTATTGCAAAACATATTTCTGGTAGCATAGAAGAATTTGTTAAATTAATGAATGATAAAGCTAAGGAGATTGGTGCATTAAATACAAATTTTACTAATCCAAATGGACTTCCAGATGAAAACCATGTAACTACAGCCTATGATTTAAGTTTAATGGCTAAATATGCTATGGAAATTGGGGAATTTAGAGATATAGTAAAAAACTATACTTATCAAATTCCCCCCACTAATAAAAAAGATGAGATTAGATATTTAAAATCCCACAATAGATTATTATATAGCACTCAAAAAATTAATGTAGATGGAAATATGGTTCCTATTAAATATGAAGGTGCAAATGGAGTAAAATCTGGCTATACACAGGCTGCTAAATCCTGCTTAGTAGCCTCTGCTGTAAAAAATAATCAAAATCTCATTGCCGTAGTGCTTAAATCTGATGGCTATGAATTATATGCAGATATTCATAAACTTTTAAATTATGGTTTTAATAATTTTGAAAAAATAAATATATGCAATGAAAATCAATTTGTAGATAATATTCCAATAATAGATGGAGAACATTCCTTTGTAGCAGGTATTACAAAAGAAAATTTAACTTTAAACATACCCAAGGGTAGTCAAGATAAAATAGAAAAGAAAGTAATAATCAATAATGAAATTCATGCACCTGTAGAGAAAAATCAGGCTTTAGGTAGGATTCAATATTATTTAGATGGAGAACTACTTGGTGAAATAGATATAGTTTCAACTCTTGCAGTAGATGAAGTTTTAATTGAAAGTTTTAAAGATAAATTACTGACTAAATGGTATATACCTTTAACTATTCTAATTGTTATAATTATTCTCTTATTCATTAATGCTAAAATTAAAAGAAAGCAAAGGAGAAAACGTAGAAAATCTTTATATGAAAGTAGAAATATTTAAACCTTGCCAATTGGCAAGGTTTAAATTATTTATATGCAATAGCTTCTATTTCAATATTGCCATCCTTAGGAAGTTTGCATACTTCTACTAAAGATCTAGCTGGTTTATGCTTTCCAAAAAATTCTTCATAAACTTCGTTAATTAAAGGAAAATCTTCCATATTCCTTATGTAGACATTTACCTTTACAATATCCTCAATTGTTGCTCCTACTTCTTCTAATATGGAGGCTACATTTTTTAAACTTTGTAGTGTTTCTTTTTTTATATCCCCCTTTAGTAATTCTCCAGTTTCAGGTATTATTGGTAATTGTCCTGAAGTGTAAATTAAATTACCTGCCTTAATTCCTTGAGAATATGGCCCTACAGCCTCAGGTGCCTTATTAGTTGCTATTATTTCCATTTTTAAATCCTCCTTAAAATTTAATTGTCTAAATTTATATTTATTTCTTTACCATCTATCCATAGTTTATCCAAATTATAAAATTCTCTATCTTCCCTATGAAATACATGTACAATTATATCACCAAAATCTAATAATATCCACCTTGCAGACTCATGCCCTTCTTTACCTAAAAGATTGTATCCCTCTTCTTCCATTTTTTCTTCTATTTCATCAGCAATAGCATTGGTTTGAATAGTTGAATTTCCAGATACAATTATAAAATAATCAGCTACAGTGGTTAATTCTTTAATATCTAATACTTTAATATCAAAGGCCTTTTTGTCTAAACTAGCTTCTATAATAATATCTACTCTTTTATCTATCACCAAATTATCTTACCTCCTGAATTTAATTTGTTTCACCTGTTTGGGTTTTATCTAAATTTTTAACTGTCCTATGGTCTGAAAACATGGTTTTTACCAAAGTTTTGCTTTCCTCTTCATCCATAATAAAATACCATCTTTCTAAATGTGCTTCTTCACCAGGCAAAGTGGCCATTTCTATTTTTTCACCACTAAAATTTTTAGCCTTCATGGCAAATTTTAATATTACATCCATAGGTATATTAGTATCCACATTGTTGTAATAGGATTTTGCCATTTGAGGGATTTTACCTATATTACTTGGCCTTAATATTTTATCTACAGCAGATTCTATAAACTGTTGTTGGGATTTAATTCTCCCTAAATCTCCATCAGGTAAATCTGGTTTCCCTTTATTCCCCTTTCTAAATCTTAGAAACTGCAGGGCCTGATCCCCATCTAAAATCTGATACCCCTTGGATAAATTAATATATAATGGTGGGTCTGCTGTAGGATCTGAGTACTCCATATCCATTGGAACATTTACCTCTACCCCATCTACAAGCGTTACAAACTCCCTTACTATATTATAATCTACTTTTACATAATACTCCACATCTATGTCCAACAAATCCTTAACTGCCTTCATAGCAAGTTCTGGCCCTCCATAGGCATGAGCATGGGTAATTTTTTCTTCGTTTTCCCTTCCTCTTATGTAAGCTTTTGTGTCCCTAGGAATAGAAAGAATGGATACCTCTCCCGTAGATTTATCAGCCCTACAAAGCATCATAGTATCTGTTCTAGTCCCTTTACTTTGCATTACATCCTTTGCATCTATTCCTAATAACAAAAATGTAATATCATCTTTACCATCTGCCATTCTATCAATAAAATTTTCCTTATAGCCCCCTTCTTCCTCTGGAGCATTTATTACAGTCTTATAAATATATCCTCCCCATACTAGGGTAAAGGCAATTAAAGAAACAAAAAAAGTCTTGAAAAAAGTCTTTTTCATGAGATTCACTCCATATCTTCTAAAATTAGCAAATAATTCCTTGCCTTAATTGTATCTAAATGTAATAAATTATTTCTTTCAATGACAAATTGGATATTATTATCTAATGCAAAAATTATAGACTTATTTAAATTCTCATAAGCTAATTTCCTCATTTTTTCTACTCCAGGGAATTTTCGACTAGGCTCTATTAAATCCGCAATAAAAACTATTTTTTCTAATAAACTCATATTTTCTCTAGCTGTAGTATGGTATCTAATTGCATTTAAAACATCTTTACTGTGAATATTGTATTTTTGCTCTGCTATAAACTCCCCCAAGAGTCCATGGGCTAAAGCCATATTTTTTTTCATAATATTATCTAAAATTATATCAAACTCATCTATGGTTTTCAATATCTTTGTTTTATCTTGAAATTTCCCACAATCATGAAGTAGCCCTGCTAATTTAGCCTCCCCTATTGGATGATTATAAAACTTCGCCAAATCTACACAGGTTTCCATAACTAATATAGAATGATTATATCTTTCTAGTCCTATATCTTTTTTTAATTCTTCATATACCCAGTTTTCAATCATCTATGCCCTCTCCATATAGTCCATGTTTTTTTATATACAATTCTACAGCTTCAGGTACTAAATATTTAATGGGTTTATTTTGAATAATTCTTTCTCTAATATCTGTGGAGGAAATATCTATCATAGGGGATTCTAATAAATAAATAGAATCCTTGCAAATATTATTTAATTCTTCAATTTTTTCCTCTAATTTGTTATTTTCATTTTTTCTCTTCGCTACTATGAACTTGCATATATTTAATAATTCCCTATAATCCTTCCACTTATGGAAATTATATAAGGAATCTTCTCCCATAATAAAATAATATTCTACATTCTTATTTAGCTTTTGTAGGTTTTTAATGGTATCAATCGTATATGTAATTCCCATTCTTTCTATTTCCATTGGAGATACTGTAAAATATGGATTTGAATTAATAGACAATAATACCATTTCATATCTATAATCACTATATGTAATTTCATTTTCTATTTTATGGGCGGGCAGGCCTGTGGGAATAAAAAGGATTTTCTCTAAATTAAAATTAATTCTAGAGTTTTCTGCTATTATTAAATGTCCATTGTGTATAGGGTCAAATGTACCGCCCATAATTCCTATTTTAGTTTTGCTCATATTATTCCTCCAGTTATTGTCATCCTGAATCGAAGATGAAGGATCTTATTTTTATTCTACTTAGGGATCCTTCACTAATTATTTCAGTTTCATTTATCTAGGTATTTCAATTTTCTTATTTTCTACAGATTCTCTATATAATACAAATTTATGACCTATACTTTGGACAAACTCAGCCTGAGTTTTCTCTGCCAATTCACTAGCAGTAGCCTTGGGATCTAGTAAGCTATTGTTTAAAACATTTATTTTAATTAATTCCCTTGCCTCTAAGGCCTCATCCACTTGTTTTATAAAATTATCTGTTATACCATTCTTACCTATTTGAAAAATAGGTTCCACATTATGAGCTAATCCTTTTAAATAAGATCTTTGTTTTCCTGTTAACAATTTACACACTCCTTAATTTTACTCAAAATATTCAAATTCATAATCTAAAATATATACAGTATCCTCTTCTTCAATCCCTAATTTCTTTAATTCTTCCACAATACCTTTTTCTCTTATGGCATTTTGAAAATATCTCAGAGAATCGTAATCATTAAAGTTCGTACCATATAATAAAGACTCTATATAGGGGCCTTCCACTATATATTTCCCATTTTCTTTTTTTACTGTAAAATCCTCTTCTGTTTTCTCTTCTATAGTAATATCCAATTGTTCATCAAAAGTCTCGTATTCCCCTTCTACAGTAGATAATATTTTCCAGATGCCAAATTTTAATTTGTTTATTCCCTCTCCTGTGGCTGCAGAAATAGGGTATATTTTATAAACTTTATTTTCAAATTCTTTTCTTATTTTTTCTAGCCATTCATTAGCACCAGGTATATCCATCTTATTAGCTGCTATTATTTGCGGCTTTTCTGCTAATTTTGGATTGTATTTTAGCAATTCTTCATTAATTTTATAGAAGTCTTCTATTGGGTTTCTACCTTCCATGCCAGAGGTATCTAATACATGTACTAATACTTTAGTTCTTTCCACATGTCGTAAAAAATCATGGCCTAAGCCTACCCCTTCATGTGCGCCCTCAATTAAACCTGGAATATCAGCAATTACAAAGGATTTTTCATTTTCAATTTTTACTACTCCTAAATTTGGTTTTAAGGTAGTAAAATGATAATTTGCAATTTTAGGTCTAGCTTCAGATACTATAGAAAGTATGGTGGACTTCCCTACATTGGGAAAACCTACTAATCCTACATCTGCCAATAATTTTAATTCAAGGATTATTTCTAATTCTTCACCTAAACCACCAGGCTCAGCAAATCTAGGGGCTTGTCTAGTGGCTGTAGCAAATTTTGCATTTCCTCTTCCACCTTTTCCACCTTTTGCAATTATAAATTCCTGATTGTGTTCTTTTATATCTACTATTACCTTATTAGTGTTTGCATCTTTTACCAAGGTCCCTACAGGAAGTCTTAAAACTAAATCCTTTCCGTTTTTTCCAAATTGTTTTTTTGTCTTGCCATTTTCCCCATTTTCAGCTTTATAATAGCGGTTATATCTAAAATCCATTAAAGTTCTAATACCTTCATCTGATTTTAAAATAATATTTCCACCAGCTCCTCCATCTCCACCATAGGGTCCACCTGCTGGCTCATATTTTTCCCTTCTAAAGGCTACAGCTCCATCTCCACCTTTGCCAGCTTTTAGATTTATCTTAGCTATATCTACAAACATATTATCATCCTTTTTTAATATTTTCTGATTTTATTATATCAGTGTAAAATCCACTGTCAATAATTAGATGTATTTATTTTACTACCTAGAGATTTATTTATACTTATTAAAAAAGAAAGCTTACCTAATAGGTAAGCTGTTAATTTATGCTAATTCTTCAGTAGGATAAACTGATACCTGTTTTTTATCTTTACCTTTTCTTTCAAACTTTACTACACCATCTACCATTGCAAATAGTGTATCATCCCCACCTATGCCTACATTGTTTCCAGGGTGGATTTTAGTCCCTCTTTGGCGAACTAAGATGTTTCCAGCCAATACATATTGGCCATCTCCTCTTTTTACACCTAATCTTTTAGCCCTACTATCTCTACCGTTTCTAGAGCTACCTACTCCCTTTTTAGAAGCAAATAATTGCAAATTTAGCTTTATCATCTTTACACCTCCCTATATTTGAGAGTCACATATTCTGAATAAGATTCTATAATCTTTTTAATTCCTAATTCAAAAGTTTTAAGAAGGATTTGTGTCTCTTTTTTAGTAATTTCTTCTATGGATTTAGGTAATTTAACATCTAGTATTCCTTTTTTTTCATCAATATTAAAATCCAATTCACTTTCCAAAATGCCAATTACCTCTACCAAGGCTACCAATGTAGTTTGTGCCAATATAGAAATAGCTGAACATACTATATCTTTGCCTTCTTCGGCAAAATCTGTATGGCCTGAAACTCTATACCTAATAATATTTCCCATATTATCTTTAAAAATTTCTACTTTTGTCATGGACTATCCCACTATTTTTTCAATTTTTACTTTTGTATAAGGTTGACGATGTCCTTGTTTTTTCTTATAATTTTTCTTGGATTTGTATTTAAATACAATTATCTTTTTAACCTTGAACAAGTAATACTTTGGAAAAGTCAATCTTTTCCCCTTCTTCTACATTAATTTTTTCTACAAAAATAGTATCTCCTTCTTGAACTTTGTATTGTTTTCCACCTGTTTCAATTACAGCATACATTATTATATTGCACCTCCTCTAACCAGTCTCGCCAATGTTAGGTGACTATGCTTTAATACCCATATTGAGCGGCTACTTACAAACAAAAATTTTACCAGATAAACTTGCATTTGTCAATAGTTTAAGAAAATATTTTACCCCTTCCCTGACATTTAGGGCATTTTTCCATAAAACCGTATCTCAAACTATTTTTAGTTTTTTTCCTAGTGATTTCTACCAAACCTAATTTTGTAATTCCAATAATATTAGCCCTATTTCTATCTGCATTGAAAGCCATCTTTAATTTTTCCAGTAAAGTTTCCACATCTTCTTTGTTTTTCATATCTATAAAATCTATAATGATAATTCCACCAATATCCCTAAGCCTAATTTGTATTGCTATCTCTTCTGCTGCTTCTAAATTGGTTTTTAAGACTGTTTCCTCTAGATTGCTTTTTCCTATATACTTTCCTGTATTTACATCTATGGCTGTTAGGGCTTCTGTTTCATCTATGACTATATAGCCTCCACTATTTAAAGCTACTTTTCTTTTTAAAGCATTTTTAATTTCTAAACTAATATTTCCCTGGTAATCTATATTAAAATTCTTATCATAAAAGAGTTTCTCCTGTAAATCAGGTAAAAATACTCTTTCTAAATCTAAAAGATTTTCGTATTCCTCTTTATTATTTATAATTACCTTATGAATATTTTTACCATAAACATCCCTTAGTATTTGATATATTAATTCCATTTCTCTATAAATTAATTTAGGACAAGGTAAAAAGTTCTTTTCTCTTTCAATTTTATCATATAATTTAACAAGGCTATTATATTCTGCTAATAGCATTTCCTCGTCTATTTGAAAAGCCTTAGTTCTAAAAATAATTCCTATATCTTCTAATTGTATTTTCTTCCCTATGGCTTTAAGTCTTTTTATTTCATCTTCTGCTTTAATCTTTTTAGAGACATTTATAGATTTAGAAAAAGGAGTTAAAACCATAAAATTCCCCGGTAAAGTAATATGAGTAGTGATTTTAGGCCCCTTACTCCCTAAAGGCTCTTTTAGTACCTGTACTATAATTTCCTCACCACTTTTAATTATCTTATCTATACTTACTTTTTTATTGCTATATAGTATATCCTTGGGCAATGCGTCTTTAATATATAAATAGGCATTTTTACCTTCCCCTATATCCACAAAAGCAGCTTCCATTCCAGGAAGCACATTGAGTACCCTACCTCTATAAATATTCCCCACTGCCTTCTTTTCTTCTCTATTATTAGTATAAAATTCTACTAATCTATTGTCCTCTACTACACCTACCCTTTCTATTCCCTGATTTATATCTATAAAAATATAATTCATATTATCTCCCTTCTTAAAATATGGCAAATAAAACGTCCCCCTGCCATATTCCACCTAAAAAGGTGCTTGGATTTCCCCATTATTATCTAGATATAGCCCTAATCTTTTAATATTTAATGTATCCCCATCTATTTTTATATTAATTTCATTATCCATAGCATCTATTAAATCAGTAGGCTTTAAATTTCTTCCATCTCCAGCTCTTAATAGGCAATTCATTTCCACTAATTGCCCATTGTCAATTGTCGATTGTCCATTGATTATAATATTTCCTATTAAAGGCTTTATATTTTGTTCCTTTTCTATAATTTTCCCCTTTTTTCGTCTGGTTCTTTTAATTATTATTTCTTCCTTATTTAACCAAGGTATTAGCATTTTTTCTAATTTTTCATCATTTAAATTATTAGCAATAAATTTGATTTCATAATAGGCCCAGGCAACAAGAGAGTCTAAAGAATTATTTTCCTCTATATATTTTCCCCCTAAAATTCTAATATCCTTTGGTAATTCATTGTTCATTTGTTTAATAAAGTCCTCTACTGAGATTTCCCTATCTAATTCTATATCCATATATTCTGAAATACTTTCAATCCCAAGGGACAATGGATTAGCTATGGAGAATTTTGGTTGAGGATTATAGCCTTGTGAATATTTAATAGGAATATTTGCTCTTCGAAAACTTCTATTAAAAAGTCTCATTAAATCCAAATGGGATATATATCTTAGATAATTTTCCTTTGTAAATTTAACTCTTAACATTAGCATACACCACCTAAATAAGACTGATTTATTCCACAGGCAGTGCAGCCTAATCTACAGTCTCTAGTTAATTTGCCTGCCTTTGCTTTTTCATATTCCCTTATTAAATATTCTTTATCTACTCCTATATCGATAAAATCCCAAGGTAAAATTTCTTCTATATCCCTTTCCCTTAAAGCATAGAAATCTCCATCAATTCCTGCTTCTTTAAGAGCCTCTACCCATAAATCGTAGTTAAACTTTTCAGACCAGCCATCGAATTTACAGCCCTTTTCCCAAGCTTTTATTATGGCTTTTCCTACTTTTCTATCTCCTCTAGCAATTATTGCTTCTAAATAGCTTAATTCTGGATCATGATAATTATAATTGATCTTCTTATCTTTAATACTATTTCGAAGTATATTTATTTTCTCATAAAACTCCTCAATGGAATTCTGCCCTACCCATTGAAAAGGTGTAAAAGCTTTTGGCACAAAACAAGAAGTACTCAATGTTATTTTTAAATTTCCCTGCCTTTTTCCTTTAGGAGCATCAAAGAATATATCCTTTACTTTATAACCTAATTCTTTAATACCTAAAACATCCTCATGAGTTTCCGTGGGAAGACCTATCATAAAATACAATTTTACAGTAGACCAACCTTCATTAAAGGCATAGGTAACTGCAGTAGTTAAATCTTTTTCATCTATTCCCTTATTTATTACATCCCTAAGCCTTTGGCTTCCAGCCTCTGGTGCAAAAGTTAAACCTGTTTTTCTTACCTTTTCAATTTCTTTAAGTATATCTATACTAAAGGAATCTAATCTTAAAGATGGCAAAGACACTCCTATTTTATCTTTTTCGTATCTCTCTATTAATTGAGAAATTAATAATTCTAATTGAGAAAAATCGCAAGAACTTAGTGAAGTTAGAGATATATTTTCATAACCTGTCTCTTCCACTAATTTTTCAGCTAATTCCAATAGTCTTTCTGTAGTTTTTTCCCTAACTGGTCTATATATGATTCCAGCCTGACAAAATCTACAGCCTCTAGTACATCCTCTAAATATCTCTAAAGGTATTCTATCGTGAACAGTTTCTATATATGGGACTATTAACTTATCTGGATAATAGCCCTTATCTAAATCTTTGATAATTCTTTTTTCTATTGTTTTTGGTACATCCTCCATTATTGGCACCATTTCTTTTATGGTATTGTCTTCATTATAATATATTTCATAAAATTCCGGCACATATACTCCTTGTATTTTGCTTACCATTTTTAAAAAGTCATTCCTATTACCAGAGGTTTTTTTAAATTCTCTATACATTTCTAAAATTTCCAGAGTTACTTCTTCTCCTTCACCTATTACAAAAAAATCTATTATATCTGCAATAGGTTCTGGATTATAGGCACAAGGGCCTCCAGCTATTACAAATGGATCTTCTATTCCTCTATCCTTTGAAAGTATAGGTATATTCCCCAAATGAAGCATATTTATAATATTAGTATAACTCATTTCGTATTGAAGGGTAAATCCTACAAAATCAAAGTTTTCTATAGGCTCTTTGTTTTCCAAAGTAAATAGGGGTATACCTTCCTTTTTCATTTCTTCTTCCATATCTACCCATGGGGCAAATACCCTTTCACAGGCTATATATTCCTCTTCATTTAATAAATTATATAATATATGAAGCCCTAAATGGGACATACCCACTTCATATATATCGGGAAATGCAAAGGCAAATTTAATATCTACATTATCTAAATTCTTTACAATTGAATTGACTTCCATACCAATATATCTGGCAGGTTTTACTACTCTTTTTAAAACTTTGTCAAATTTATTAATATCTATCATCTATATCACCTTTCATTATTATTAGATATTATAATACCAGATTTTAAATTTTTTTGGTAGAAAAAATTAAAACTGTCTAGGACAGTTTTAAAGCCTTTTGTTAAACTTTATATATTTAGAAGGGTCTACAGGATTTTCTCCTTCCCAAATCTCGAAGTGTAAATATTTGTTTCCATCCTTATTTGTTCCAAGAGTGCCTAATTTAGTTCCCTGAACTACTTCATCTCCTATATTCACATAGGTTTTAACCAAATAACCATATACTGAAATTATTTCATCATGTTTAATTGTAATATAATATCCTTTAGACTTTTTATCTTCTATAGATAATACTAATCCACTATCTATAGCTACAGGCTCTTTTTCATCATTAGGTATAATATCTACTCCACTATTAAATTTACTACTTCCATCTAAATATTTTACCTCACCAAAAGGATTATAAACCACTCCTTCAATAGGCAATATATATTTAGAATTATCCTCTAGGTTTAATACAGATAAGGCTTTTCCAGGTAATTTAAATATTTTCTTACCATAATCTATTATTAATTTGCTATCCTCTTTAACATTTACTTTATAATTAATACTATTGTCAATTATTTCTATAATATTAGAAGAAATACTATTGTTTAATCTTTTTAATAACAGTAATAGTATTAATATGGCTAGTACATAAATTATTCGATTTAATTGCCTTTTATAATTTAATCTAGATTTAAACAAATTTAGGATATTTCTAAAATTCCTATTATACCTTAATTTTTTCATAATTTCACCCACCTTAATTACTATATTATTTTATTTTAGTGGGTTTTATTCCAGATTAAAATGGATTTATTATTAATTTTAGTTTTTCATTGCTTAATATAAAATATTCTTCTAAAGATTTGGGAATAAAAACTTTCTTGTCTTTTGTAATGAATATAGTATCTACATTTTCTAGACTATTAATTAATTTGGTTCCTTCTTCTACCCCCATTACAAATATAGCAGTAGACAGTGCATCCCCATCTATAGATTTGTCAGAAATTATACTTATACCTGATATCTCATTTTTAGCTGGATATCCTGTTTTAGCATCTATAATATGATGGTATCTTTCCCCATTATAGACAAAATATCTTTCATAATCTCCAGAAGTTACAATTGAACTATCCTTAGTATTTAGTATTCCTATATAGTTTCCAGCTACAGTAAAGGGATCTTGTATTCCTATTTTCCAAGCCTCCCCATTAGTTTTTTCTCCTAGGGCATATATATTTCCCCCTAAATCTATAATAGCAGAATTGACACCATTTTCTAAGAAAATTCTCTTGACTTCATCTGCTGCATAGCCTTTTACTATACCTCCTAAGTCCAGTTTCATGCCTTTTTTACTTAGATATACTAAATTTCCCTCTTCAAGAATTAAATCCTTATAATTAACTAAGGCCTTTTTTTCATTTATTTCCTTCTCTGTGGGAATACTCTCTCTTTCCTTTTCATCTGTGCCAGTAATGTTCCATAATTCTACCAATGGACCAATAGTTGGTTCATAAGCACCATTTGAGAGCTCTGCAAAATGTTTTGCCTTTTCTATAGCAAAATAAGTGTCGTCATTTACCTTTACAGGCTTAATACCAGCATTTTGATTAATTAAGCTTACATCACTACTATCTATGGTTGCACTCATTCTATCTTCAATTTCTTTTAGTCTATTTATAGCCTTATCCATTATCTTTTCATCTTTACTATCATATATTTTTAATGTAATAACTGTATCCATTAAGAATTCTGTTCTAGTTAAAACCTTTTGTTGTTTACTAGAACATGCTGTGATTGACAAAGTAACTATTATAAATACTAAAGAAAATAGTAATATTCTTTTCCCCTTCATTTTATCCCTCTCCAATAATGTTAACAAACCCTAACAAATGTTAGGGTTTGTATTTTACTTAGCAGCTTCTAATGCTTTAGATATTAATTCAATCATAGTATTCCTAGTATTAGTAGCTCCTGAAATACTGTCTAAATTTAAATCTTCTGTACCATTATTATCAATTATTAATTTTTGAACACCTTTCACCACATCAAAGGAATCCAAATATGCATAATTATCTACAGATTTTCTATCTCCAGCTTTAATTTCCACTGCTTCAGTCTTATGTTTTCCATCACTTTCTGTCACAGGTTTTTTATCTTCATCAAATACTACTTTATTGCCTTCCATATCTTCTTCTGCTAATTCATAATAGTCAATACCTACTATTTGACCATCTCTAACTACTATTTTAACACCGGCTTTCCAGCCATGAGAACCTTCTTCTGCATCTTCGGTATATTCTCCGTCCTTATATACAGCTTCATATTTTTCTCCTTTTGAAGCTTTAGCTAATAATTCATTTACTACTTCTTTAAAGCTTTCCTTTGTATGAGTAGCACCAGATACTGCATCAAAATTCATCTCATTTAAATCTTTCTTCTCATTAAATTGTTCGTTAAGGCTTTTAAGTACTTCTAAACCCTCTGGATAATTATAATTAGATTCATTCTTTTCTTCTCCAGAATCAGCTAAGATTTCCATATATTTAAAAGAAGAAATCTCTCCATTTGCTACTTCCATTTTAGCCATAGGATAGTTTCCATGATCACTAACCGGCATTTTTACTAAATAATTGCCATCCTGCAATTCTTCTACTACTACATCCTCTGTTCCCCCTGTGGTATCTTTGTCCTTTCCACCGCATCCTGTAACAGCTAGTACAACTAGTACCATGATTAGCATCATTAAACCTAATCTCTTTTTCATAAATCTCCCTCCAAATTTTTATAATTAGGTAAGCAATCCATGATACATTATATAGTAATAATATTAACAATTCAATAATTGTTTAATTATTAACATATCTGGAAAATTCCCCAGATATTAACTTACCTAATATTGTCTTTCATTTTTACTATAGGGATATTGGCTACTAGTGCTGATATAGGCATATCATCAGATTCTCTTTTCATTTTAGTTAGTTTAATATCTAAGCCTTCCTCATCTATTTCTGCATATTCTTCAATTACCCTAATCATGTCTCCTTTAACCATTTCTAAAAATTTTGGAGATAAATCAGATCTATCATGAACTAATACTAATTTTAATCTTTCCTTGGCAATATTTTTACTATCCTTACCTTTTTTACCAAACATATTAAATAAGTCCAAATATATTCCCCTCCTATTAACTAAATAATAATTTAATTAATTTAGTAAACTTACCTTCCCCATTATCTAAATCCAATAATTCTATTTCCTCACCAGTAATTCTTCTACATATATTTCTAAAGGCCTTACTTGATAATGGGTTTTCTTCTGATACAACAGGTTCTCCCTTGTTTGTAGAGATAACTATTGCTTCATCATCGGGGACCACTCCTAGTAAATCTACTGCCAGAATATCTATAATATCCTCTACATTCATCATATTGCCTCTTTTAACCATATCTAATCTTATTCTATTGACAATTACTTTTGGATTTGTAATACCCTTTGCCTCTAATAGTCCTATTACTCTATCTGCATCCCTTACAGCTGAAATCTCAGGAGTAGTTACTATATATGCTTCATCAGCACCAGCTATTGAATTTTGGAAACCCTGTTCGATTCCTGCGGGAGAGTCTATAATTATATAATCAAATTCTTCTTTTAAATCTTTGACTAATTCTAACATTTGTTCTGGATTTACAGCTGTCTTGTCCTTAGTTTGAGCAGCTGGAAGAAGAAATAATCCTTCAAATCTTTTATCCCTAATAAGCCCTTGTTTTAATCTGCAATTTTTTTCCACCACGTCTACAATATCATATACTATTCTATTTTCCAGCCCCATGACTACGTCTAGATTTCTAAGACCTATATCAGTATCTACCACTACAACCTTATATCCTAACATGGCTAAGCCTGTACCAATATTTGCAGTGGTTGTAGTCTTACCTACGCCACCTTTACCCGATGTAATAACTATTGCCCTTCCCATATATTTCTTCCTCCTCTTCATTGTTTTTTTACTGAATATGGTTGAATTAATACTTCTCCCTTATAAACTTTTGCTATTTCAGGTATATTAGACATTAAAAATCCTTCATCTGGTTTTCTAGCAATTATATCTCCAATTCTTAATTGGGTAGCCTGCAATTCATAGGCTGCTACATAAGCATTTTCATTACCATCCATACCAGCATGAACTACTCCCCTTAATTTTCCCAAAATTACTATATTACCTGTTGCCTTTACTAAAGCCCCAGGATTTACATCTCCTATTATGACTATATTGCCATGATATTCTATAATTTGTCCAGATCTAATAGTAGCATTTATAAATTTAGTCATTCCTTCTTTAATTTCAATATTTGAAGTTTTTTCTTCTAAATAACTAGGTATACCATTTTCATCAATGCATAAATCAAATTTATATTCCATCATATGTAAAAGTTCTTTTATTTCTTCCTCCTTTAAACTCTCACTTTTTATTCCCAATATACTAGCGCCATTATAAAAGTCTTTATATTCTACTAATTTTATTTGGAGTTCCTTTTTTATATTTTCAAAATCCCCCTCTTTAATAAAAATATAAATACCCTCTTTAATACCTTTAAAGCTAACTAATTCTTCTTTCAATGACAATACCTCCATAATCCTTCACTATATATGTTCTATATGTAAATCTAAAATCCTTCTTTATTTTATAATTTCTTATAATATATTATAAAAATTGAATTGGAAGGTAATTACCTTGCCAATTCAATTTCAAAGGGCAATGCCTCCTTTTTATCCATACTATTAAGTCCTAAGTATTCAGCAATTACTTCCCTTGCAATAGGCCCTGCATAACCACCAGAACCTCCTTGGAATAGTACTACTGCTACTGCTATTTCAGGATCCTCATAGGGAGCAAAGGCAACAAACCATGCATAATCATCATAATTTTCTCCGGTAACTGGGTTTTTAGAATGATTTTGTGCAGTCCCAGTTTTAGTAGCCACCGTTACAGGAAAATTCCCAAATATTGATCTAGCGGTACCTTCAGTGGTTACCTTTTTCATACCTAATTTTACATGCTCTAGATTTTCATAATCATTTAATTCCATTCTTTCTGGATTTACTTCCCTTTCCATTATGATTTCAGAATTATCAAAGTTTTTAATATTATCTATAGCTGTTACCTTATGCCTATAGCCTCCATTAGAAAGAGTGGCTATATAATTTGCCATTTGTATGGTTGTGTAGGCGTTTTGTCCTTGGCCTATGACAATATTTAATGTATCAGTAATATTCCAACTAGCTTGATTAATATAATCAAATTTAATTTTATCAGCTAATCCACTTGTATCATTAGGAAGAACTTTTTCAGGATAAAATCCCATTTCATCTAATTTTTTAATTACCTCTCCCCTAGACATAGGCTCTGGCTCACCAACCCAGCTAACTATTTCCTCTATAGATTCTTTAATTTCATCTTCTTCTAATTTTACATCCTCTTTTATATAAGAATGTATATTATTTTTTAAATATCTTCTTAACATAGCCTTAGTAGTTACAACTTTTCGCTCTGGATCTGGCACTCCACCAGATTCCTCTTGTGGAATGTCTATTTCTATTCCAGTTTTATCATTAAGTCCCAATTGTTTTGCCATATTAGCTATATCCTCTATATCTAATCTCATGCCCAATGATTCTCCAGTTCTCGGATTTTTCCCAAAAGCCAAAGAATAAAAATAGTAATTACAAGAATCTCTTAAAGCATCATATAAGTTTTCACTACCATGGGTACCTTTGTGAGAATTCCAAATCCAACATCCCATTCTACTAGTACCTATATCTACATAACCCATATCTCTAATAGTTTTATTAGGAGATAAGCCCTTTTCTAAAGCTGCTAGGGCGGGAACCATTTTAAAGGTAGAACCAGGCTGTACAGCTGTTTGTATGGCTATATTATATAATGGCCTTGGAGCCAATAAATCTTTTTCATTTTCTGGAAATAAAGATAACCAGTCGGAATTAGAAATTCCAGTGGAGAATAAATTTGGATCATAGGATGGAAAGTTTTCCAGAGCTAATAATTCTCCAGTTTTCACATCTATGGCAACAACAGCACCTGAAGTTGCATATATATATGGTCTTCCCTTGGATTTATTTATTCCATATTTATAATCTCCCCATTTACTTTTAAAGGTTCCGCCTTTTTGAATTTCTTCAAGTGCATGTTCCAGAGATTTTCTAGCCACTTTTTGAAGTTCTGTATCTATAGTTAGATAAATATTATCCCCTGGTTCTGGTTTTTCTTCTGTCAATACATTAGTTGTATTTCCGTGGACATCTACCTCTACCTTTTTTATCCCAGGCTCCCCTTTAAGTTCCGTTTCAAACTTTTCCTCAATACCAGTTTTACCTATTATATCATTAGGTGAATATTTATTTTGATTTACATACTTTTCAATTTCATTAGGTTGAGAAATTTTACCAAGGTAACCTAATAAATGGGAAGCTACTTCTCCCTCTGGATAATATCTTATTGGCTCTACAGACACTTGAATACCTGGTACTTCCATTAAACCTTCCTCAATTTTTGCTACAGTAGAATCTTTAATACCATAGGCAATATTAATTGGCTGATAGGCTCTTTGGCCTTGTTTATGCAATTGATCATATAGGGTCATTATAGTGCGGGCTTCATATTTACTAATTTTTCCTTCAATTTCAAAATGTTTTTTTAGATATTCAAATAATTCTTCTCCTTTTAAATCCTCTTTTAATTTAATTGTATCATACCAATTTTGTTTATTTACCATAGATACATATTCCCATTTAGAAATAGATATTTTAGGATTTATTCCATTATTTAATAAAACTTCTTGTGCAATTCCCTTAATATTATCATCTGTTATAAATTTTTCTAGCAAATTTTCCTTTTTAGCAAAGTTTATTAATGTATCTATTGGCCTTTCTTCTGAGGATAATTCCTTGCTTTTATGACTATATAATACTGTATTGTCCTCCTCATTTACCTCTATATTAACTGGTGCTTCTAATCCCTTTTCTTCTATCATATTTATTAATACTTTTCCCGGAGCTATTTTAATATCATTGCCTTTTCCATCCTTAGTATCTGATACTTTCCATAGTAAACTCTCTAGAGAAGAATTTATTACAATATTTACAAAATCATCTTTTGCATTGCTTTCAAAATTTATATTTGGAAAATCCTTCATTAGATTTCTTTTTTGGTCTAAAAATTCCTCATCATATTTTAAAGAGTATTCTTTAAGAATTAAATCCTGATTTAAATCCTTAGAGGCTAATGTATTAAAGACTATTTGTCTTGAAATTGGATGGTCTATTAATTTTCGTATTATATTTTTATCATTATCAATTAAACTAATTAAAGCTTCCTTTGGTGAGGCATCTTTATTTATATTATAGTTTTTTTTCCATATACCTATATCTTTAGTCTCATTAAAACTCATTATTACTTTTTCATCTTCTAATCTAGTTTCTATTGGAACATCTATCCCTTTTGCTTCAAGAGCATTTATAGCCCTATTTGCAGTTAAAAACTGATAATGCTCACTATATCCTGGATGTAAATAATAAGTGTCAAGTAATTCTCCTAAGAGATTATTATCAATAATAATCTCTATTACTTTATCTGTAGGGCTTATATTTTCCCTACTATATACTTCCTCATTGGGATATTTAAATATATTAAATTCTACTGGAAACTCATCTACATAATTAACTCCATCTTCCTCTAATAATCTTGTTAAAGTCAATAAAACTTCATTAGTAGACTTTTTATCACTTAAATCTAATTCGTCCTTTAATAATTGCACAGTAAAACTAGGCTTATTCCCTGCCAATAGCCTACCATTTCTATCTCTTATTTCACCTCTAGGGGCAGTCATATATACTTCCTTAAGCCTTTTATTGTCTGCTGTATCCCTATAGTAATCTCCTTCTACTATAGTTAAAGTAGCAAGTTTAAAAGATAAAGCTAATAGCATTATAACTGATAGTAAAATTAATATATTATATCTGTTTTTTATTTTCTCTAAAAATTTCAAATAAGTTCACCTCTATTTTTTGCCAAATCTTATAGATGGGACAGTATAGATTTTGTTAAATAATTTATAAAATAATATAGATAGTAAACCATTGTAAAGTGTTTCTAATAATACAATTTGTTTAAAAAATATAGAAAAGTTAATATTATGGCCTAAGAAAAACATAAATAGATAATAAAGCAAATGATAAAATAAGGTGGCTAAAAAGCTCAAAAGTATGGGTATTAATACATTATCCTTTGATAATTTGTCTTCATTCACCCCTATAATATAGCCTATAAAAAAATATATAATACCATTTACGCCTATAACAGTACTAAAAGCAATATCCTGTAATAGACCTATTATAAGCCCTACTATACTTCCTACATTTTTCCCCCTAATTAAAGATATTAAAACTATAATTATAAGGCCGGTATTTGGTACTACGCCAAATAGACTTAAATTAGGAAGTATAGTGCTTTGAAATATAAAGTTTATAATAATAATTAAAAAAATTGTTATAAAATTCATTTAAATCCCTCAATTAGACTAATTAGATACAACAAATACTTTGTAAACTTTTTTAAAATCTATGGCTGGTTCAATATAAATATTTTTCATTAAATCCTCATCCTTTTTTACTACATCTACGATTTCTCCAATATAAAGATCCTTTACATATTTTCCTCCTAATCCAGAGGTAAATAGCTTGTCTCCCTTCATTACATCAGCTTTGGTATCGAAAAGATAACCTGTCAATTTATTATCCGTACTTCCAGATTTATTATCCATAATTCCAGATATGATACCACCATCCTGAGTACGTAGCACCTTAAATGAAATTTTAGAGTTTTCATCTATTAGAGATACTACTTTTGAGAAATCATCTCCTACTTCTACTACTCTCCCTACTACTCCCTCTTGTATTACATTATTATCAGTTTCAACTGCCTGTACAACAGTATCTCCTATTTTAATTCCATCTTTTAAGCCTTTGTCAATCATAAATCTATCAAACCAATTTCCAGGTTCTTGACCTATTATTTCTGCAGAAATTAATTTATAATCAGTAGCTTCTAATAGCTTAGCTTCTTTTTCCAATGTTTCAGATTTTCCAATTAAATTTTCATAATGTCTATTTTTTTCTTCTAATTCGCTTATTTCTATTTTTAGTTTTTCATTTTCTTCCTTTAGGTTTCCTATATTCTTTATAGAAATAAAAAAATCAGTAGTTTTTTTATTTGTCCTATAAAAAAATCTTTCTATTGGAACGAGGATATTGCCAATAGTTCTTTCTACTTTAGTTAAAGAACCTCTACTATTACTAGTCACACCAATGACAATGATTAGAATGATAGTAACTATAGTTACTATCATTCTATTTTTATATTTTTTAAAAAAGGACATGATATCACCACTTAAGCCATTTATTTATTCACGGTTTTTTTCAAAATTTCTATACTTTCTAGAGCCTTCCCAGTACCTATTGCTACACAATCCAATGGACTTTCTGCAATATGAACAGGCATACCTGTTTCAGACTTAATTAATAAATCTACTCCATCTAAAAGTGCTCCTCCACCTGTTAACATAATTCCCTGCTCCATAATATCTGCTGCCAATTCAGGGGGTGTTTTTTCTAATGTAGATTTAATAGCTTCTAAAATATTATATATAGGCTCTTTCATGGCCTCGTAAATTTCCTTTGAACCTATTTCAACGGTCTTTGGCAAACCGCTTACTAAATCTCTTCCTCTAATTTTCATCTTAGATTCTTTAGCGTTTAAATTGGCAGATCCTATAGTAATTTTAATATCTTCTGCTGTTCTTTCACCAATCATCAAACTATATTCTCTTTTAATATAATTAACTATGGATTCGTCTAGCTCATCTCCACCTATTCTAATAGATTTACTAGTAACAATTCCACCTAGTGAAATTACTGCTACCTCTGTGGTTCCACCACCTACATCTACTATAAGACTACCTGTAGCCTCATGAACTGGTAACCCAGCGCCTATAGCTGCTGCCATTGGTTCTTCTATTAAATAGGCATCTCTTGCTCCTGCATGAATGGCAGCTTCTTCTACTGCTCTTTTTTCTACTTCTGTTACGCCACTAGGTACACAAACCACTACTCTTGGTTGAAATAGTGAACGTCTTTTTTGAGTAGCACGTCTTATAAAATACTTTAACATATTTTGTGTTATATCAAAATCGGCTATGACTCCATCCCTAAGAGGCCTAATTGCCACAATGTTTCCTGGAGTTCTACCTATCATTTTCTTCGCTTCTTCTCCAACAGCTAAAACTTGTTTGGTATTGGTTTGAATTGCCACAACCGAAGGTTCTCTTATTACAATATCCTTACCCTTAACATAAACTAGTGTATTTGCTGTTCCTAAATCAATTCCCATATCTTTTGTAAATGCACTAAATAGTCCCATATAATTTGCTCCTTCCTTTTTATAAAACTAAAAAATATTTCTTTGTTTAAAGCTTATATACTTATTATCACCAATTATTATATGATCTAAAACCTTTATTCCAATTATATTTCCTGCATCTATCAATCTATGCGTAATATTTATGTCCTCTGTACTTGGTGTCGGATCACCACTAGGGTGATTATGTACTAATATTACTGCATTAGCAGATTTTCTAATAGCTATATTAAAAACCTCCCTAGGATGTACTATAGAGGCATTTAAATTGCCTACAGATATATTCTCTATGCTTATAATCTGATTTTTAGTATCTAGAATTAGAGTTTTAAAATATTCTTTCCTTAAATACCTCATTTCCTCCATTAAAAGGTCTGCTACTACTTGTGGAGAATCTACCTTAATTCTTTCCTCTCCTAAATTAGACGAAATCCTCTTGCCTAATTCAATGGCAGCCTGAATTTGTGATGCTTTACAAAGCCCTATACCCTTAACTTTAGTTAATTCTTCAATTTCTGCATGAGATAAATAGCTTATGCCAGACTTATCTATACTAAGTAGTTTATTGGCTAAATCCAACGCAGTATCCTCTCCATGTCCTGTTCGAATTATAACTGCTATTAGTTCTGCATTAGATAGAGACTGAACCCCATATTTCTTTAGCTTTTCCCTAGGCCTTTCAGATAAGGGAAGATCCTTAATGGTATATCCTTTTACAAAATTAAGATTTTCATCCATATTTATCACCTACACTTTTTATATTAGTCTTATGTCAAAGTGCTTCTCTAATAAAATGTCCAATCTATATAGGGGAAGTCCTACTACATTAAAATAACATCCATTAATCCCCTCTATTAAAGCCCCACCTATACCTTGAATTCCATAGGCACCAGCTTTATCTCTATACTCTCCTGTTTTAATATAATTGTTCATGGTTTTATCATCTAATTTTCTAAATTTAACATAGGTTTTTTCAAAATCTATTATTTTAATATTAGTACTAGCTTTCATAATACATAAACCTGTAACAACTTCATGCTTCCTACCACTTAATAATTTTAGCATATCTTTTGCATCTTCTTCATTTCTTGGTTTTCCTAGTAGCTTTCCATCAAGGCCAACTAAAGTATCACAAGCTATAATTATTTCACCTTTATTAAGGCTATTATATACCTGATTAGCTTTTTCAAAGGATAAGGCCATAGAGGCCTCCTCTATACTATCTTTAATAGACAGTTTTTCAACTACATTAGGCTTGATTATTGTAGCATTTATATTAAATTTTTTTAATAATTCTATCCTCCTAGGAGATGATGATGCAAGAACTATATTATTCATTATATCACCTTCAGATTAATTAAAATATAATTTCAAATGCTTTTTTAAATTTTTTACTATATAAATAGAGGCTAGCCCCACAAAATATCCAGTAAAAAGACTGGTTAATAGAAGTATGGGATAGTATGAAAAAATTCTAAAATTTTTCATCATTAAACTAGCTACTAATATTTGACCAAAATTATGTGCTACTGCACCTAATATACTTACACCTATTAAACTAAATATCTTTGAAAAATTTCTCAATGCGAAATACATAGTAAATAGGGAGAATATAGAACCTGTTAAACTATAGAAAAGGCTAGAGACACTACCTGTTGCTAAAGTAAAAGCAAAGGATTTAAGTATTCCCACAGTTAGAGCCTCTTTAAATCCAAATACTACTAAAGTAATTAGTATCACTATATTGGATAGCCCTAATTTGGCACCAGGTGCTATAAAAGGTATAGGTATCATAGATTCAATTATACTAAGTGCTAGCCCAAGAGAAACTAATAATGATAAGAAAATTAATTTTTTCAAACCCTTCATATTTATTCCACCTTCTAATGGCTTATATAATCTACATCCCTTTCATCCTTTATACCTTTTATTTCAATTACTAATCTATTAGGTAAACAAACAATGAGTTCTCCAGTTTTAGAAATATAGCCTTGTTTTACATCTAATTGATCTGGACAACTTGCTTCTATTACTCGAACTTTTCCATCCCCAATTTCAATTAAATTATAGCCAAACTCTGTCTCTATAGGTATTGTCTTTCCTACAACTTTTTTATCAAAGATAATACGTTTTATTTCTTTTCCATCTACTTGTACGCTAATATATTTTTCATCTACATTTAGTGCAGAGTCCTTAATATAAAATAAAGATACCAAACTAAGAACTATAATTGAGATTATTAAATATTTGTCGCCTTTTGTCAATATATTCACCCTTTTATTTTTAAGGTATGATTAATCTATATTATAATAAGTTTATCATTTATACTTTTTATTTACAAGAAGGATTTTTAAAAAATAAAAGAGCCTAAATTAGGCTCTAAATTATTCAGCTTTTACTTTTATCTCTTTTAAACTAGTCCATATAGCCTTTGTTGGACATTTTTCGGCACATATACCGCAATTGCTACATTTATCATAGTCTATTTCTGCCAAAAAATCCTCAAAAGTAAAGGCATCTTCAGGACAATTTTTTACACACATTTGACAGCCTATACAGCCAATACTACAATTCCCTCTAACAGCTTTTCCTGCATCATTACTTTTACATTTTACAATAAATTCTTGTTCATAAGGCACTAATTCAATAATATGCTTTGGACATACTGCTATACATTTTTCACAAGAAGTACATTTTTCTCTATCTATAACTGCTACTCCGTCGATTATCTGAATTGCGTCAAATTCGCAAGCATCTTTACAAGTGCCACAACCTAAACACCCATAGGAACAGGATTTACCTCCACCAGCTAAAATATTTTGTGCTCTACAATCCTTTATACCATCATATACATATTTACTTTTAGCCTTGTTACAATCTCCTTGGCATAATACAACTGCTACTTTTTTAACGGCCTTTGCTGGATTTACTCCCATAATATCTGCTACCTTATCTGCTACATCCTGTCCACCTACATTACAAGCATTTATTGGTGCCTTTCCTTCTGCTATGGCATTTGCCAATCCATCACAACCAGGGTATCCACAGGCACCACAATTTGCCCCTGGCAATACTCCTCTTACCTCTTCTACCTTTGGATTTGTTTCTACCTCAAAGGCCTTAGATGCTATGGAAAGACCTGCACCAAATAAAATTCCTAAGCCTCCTAATACGGTTACTGGTTCCAATATACCCATATTTTACACCTCCTATACAAGTCCATTAAATCCTAAAAATGCTATGGACATAAGACCTGCTGTAATTAATGCGATAGGGAAACCTTCTAATACACTTGGTACCTCTTGAATTTCAAATTTTTCTCTTATGGCAGATATTAAAATTAAAGACAACATAAATCCAAGGGATGCTCCAATTGCAGTAAATATAGTTTCAATTAAACTGTTTCCGTTTTGAACATTTAATAATGCCACGCCTAAAACTATACAGTTTGTAGTAATTAATGGTAAATATACTCCAAGTGCACTATATAATCCTGGGCTTAGTTTTTTCATTACCATTTCCACAAATTGAACCAAAGCTGCTATTACCAATATAAATACTATGGTTTCCAAATAAACTAATTCTCGAGGTAATAGTATATATTTGTGGACTGCATAGGTTATAATAGAAGATAATGTAACTACAAAGGTTACTGCAATACCCATGCCTGTTGCAGTTTCAGTTTTATTAGATACTCCCAAAAAAGGACATATACCTAAAAATCGTGCCAATACATAATTATTTACGAAAATATTACTAATCAATATGGTAAAGATGTTCATCTATATTCACTCCTTCCTAAGCCTCAGTAGTTTTTTTCTTTTTCCTTACACTATTAAATATGGCTATTAATATACCTAGTAATATAAATGCACCTGGAGGCATTATGAAGATTAAAGCTGGTTCAAAATTTGGTCCAAATAACATTTTGCCAAATATGCTTCCTGCACCTAATATTTCCCTAATGCTACCCAGTATTAATAAAGCCATAGTATATCCTAAGCCCATGCCTAATCCATCCACAGCAGATGCCAATACATTGTTTTTAGATGCAAAAGCCTCTGCCCTAGCTAGAATTATACAATTAACTACTATTAAGGGTATAAATATACCTAATTCATTATATAGATCCTGAGTATAAGCCTTCATAAACATTTCTACTATTGTTACAAAAGTTGCAATAACCACAACAAAGGCTGGAATTCGGATTTTATCTGGTATTGCCTTCCTTAGAAGGGATATTACCACATTAGAGCCTATTAAAACCCCTGTTACTGCCAATCCCATAGCCAATCCGTTTTTTGCAGAAGTAGATACTGCTAGTACTGAACACATACCTATCAATTGTACAAATATAGGATTCTCCGTTATAAGCCCATTTTTAAAGATTTTAGATAATTTCAATTTTTACACCTCCGTAAATTAGCTAATCTGCTAATCTCTCATTGTAAATTTCACGTGCAGTATTTACCCCTTTTAATATAGCATCTGTAGTTCTAGTAGCACTGGTTAAAGCCTGAACTTCTGATTCCCCAGAAGGCTTTTTAGATGCTGTTATTTCCTCCGCTACAGATCTATTTCTAAAAGATTCAGTAAAATAAGGTTTAGTTGCATTGGCACCAAGGCCTGGTGTTTCACTATGATTTAATATTTTTATTCCTGTAATTTTTCCATTTGTAGAAATACCTGTCATAAATTCAATTTCTTTACCATAGCCATTTACAACAGTTTTAATGGTATAGCCCACTAAATTTCCCCCATCATAGGCTTCGAAAATTTCTAAAACATTTTTATCGCTATTTTTAATTTCGTTTAATTTACTTTCCTCCAAAGGTTTAAATTTCTTCCCCTCAGGTAGTATCTCAGCTTTTGCCTGTTTATCTTTTAGGGCATCTGCCTCTGCAATTCTTGGTGCAGTAATGTCATTTGAAACAGACAATATAGCTGCGGAAATTGCAGTAATTAAAAATAATACTAATGCTAATTTTAATGTTTCATTCATTTACTTCACCTCCCCAAATACTTTAGGGTTTGTAAGTCTTTCTATTAATGGTGTAGCCACATTCATTAATAATATAGAATAGGATACTCCTTCAGGATATCCACCTTTAACCCGAATAATTGCGGTTAAAAATCCAGCTCCAATTCCAAATATTATTCTACCCATAGGTGTTACCGGCGTCGAAGCATAGTCTGTAGCCATATAAAAAGCACCTAGTATTAAACCTCCGCCTAATAGATGATAAGGTATAAGCTCCATTTCTACACCTAATAATACTAACATGATAAAAGTTGTACCTATATAAAATACTGGAACTTTCCAATCAATTACCTGCCTAATAATTAAATAGGCGGCTCCTATTAATAATAATAGTGCTGAAGTCTCACCAATAGCACCTGGAATGTTTCCTATAAACATATCTATAAGCTGTGGTAATTCTACCCCTGCAGCCTCACTAGCTGAAGATACAGCTTCTACAGTTGCTGATGCTGCACCATCGGCTCCCATACCATATTTCATTATTGCTAAGGGAGTAGCTGAAGTCATTACATCTGGTCTAGTTCCTGTAAAAGTTGACATATGAGTAGGCCAAGATACTAAAAGCATTGCCCTTGCAGCTAATGCAGGATTCATAAAATTAGAGCCTAAGCCACCAAAAAATTGTTTCACTATAATAATAGCAAAAGCAGAACCTGCAACTGGTATCCACCAAGGTGCTGTTGCTGGTAAATTAAATGCAAGTAAAATCCCTGTTATAACTGCGGATAAATCATTTATTGTAATTTCTTTATGAAAAAATTTTTGTGTTATAGCTTCAAAAAAGACTGAAGATGCCACTGATATTAAAATTAATTTTAATGCATTTAGTCCGAAAAAATACACACTTCCAATCATAGCAGGTACAAGGGCTATGATTACATCTAACATTATCCTCTGTATAGATTCATTAGATCTTATATGAGGAGATGATGAAACAATTAATGATTTATCTAAGGCAATATCTATCTTAGAATTATTTATTGCTTTACTATCCATTTCATTTCCCCCTAACTAATTTGATCTTTTTCTTTTAGAAATTATTTCTCTCTTTGCAACTCTTATAGACTCCACTAAAGGTCTTTTTGCTGGGCAAATATAAGAACAAGCTCCACATTCTACACAATCTAGTGCATGTAGTTCTTCCGCTTTATCAAATTTATCTTTTAAGGAATAAGAACTTAAATATAATGGTTGCAAATTAACTGGACATACTTCCACACATTTGCCACATTTTATACAAGGTCCCATAGGCTGTGGTTTTGCTTCTTCTTCAGTTAATACTAAAATCCCACCAGAACCTTTAATTACAGGCACATCTATAGTAAATTGGCTAATACCCATCATGGGACCACCCATTACAATTTTTCCAGGTGAATTTTCATTAAAACCACCACATTGAGCAATTAAATCTTTAAAAGGAGTGCCTATTTTAGCAATTAAATTTTTAGGTTCCTTTATTCCATTTCCTGTGATTGTTACAATTCTTTCATACAAAGGTTTTCCCTCTAAAACTGCATCTGCTATAGCTTTAGTGGTAGATACATTGCATACTATAGCCCCTACATCCATAGGTAATCCTCCAGAAGGGACTTTTCTATTTAAAGTAGCTGAAATCAATCTTTTTTCGTCTCCTTGAGGATACTTTACCTTCAAAGATGCTACTTTAATATTGTTTTCCTTTTCACTGGCCTTTTTTAAAATTTCTATGGCATCAGCTTTATTGTTTTCAATTGCAATTATGCCATTATCTACATTTACAGCCTTCATTATAGCCTTTAATCCAAATACTATTTTTTCAGACTCATTAAGCATTAATTTATGATCTGCTGTTAAATAAGGCTCGCATTCTGCCCCATTTATTATAATAGTATCAATCTTCTTATCAGGAGGAGGAGATAATTTTACATAAGTTGGAAAACCTGCCCCTCCCATACCTGTTATACCAGCTTCCTTAATTATCTCAATAATTTCTTTTGAAGATAATTCTTTCAAGCTACCTTTAGGTTTTACAGATTCGTGTAATTGATTTTTTCCATCAGATTCAATTACTACACAATTTACAGTGAGACCTGTGGGTATAGCCATTGGCGTAATGCTTTTTACCTTACCTGATACTGATGAATGAACTGGTGCAGATACAAAGGCCTCAGATTGTCCAATTTTTTGTCCTACCTTCACCTCGTCCCCTGGCTTTACCAAAGGTTCGCAAGGTGCCCCTGTGTGTTGATGTAATGGAATCATTACTATTTCCGGTTCCATTGCTCTCTTTAATGGGGCATTTTCAGATAGTTCTTTATACTCTGGTACATTTACCCCGCCCTTAAAAGTGAGATCTTTTAGATTCATCCTTTCCACCTCTTTTTTAAAATTCTTTAATTGTCTAAAAACAAATATTAATATCCTTGCATATATTCAAATAAGCCCTAGAATTAAGGGCTTATTTTCATTCTACAAATTAATTATAGCATTATTTTCTTCCTATGTATACCCTATAAGAGTATTGAGATTTATTTAACGAACATTGTATTTACTATGTTACACGAGATGCGCCGTTTAAAATAGCACTATTCAAGACTATGTATAAATACTGCGATAATTGAAAATTTATCTTTTACTAGGGATTTATCGTATTATTTGTTAATTAACAAACACTTCATATTTCCATGCTTAATTGTAGTGGATCTTCAGGATATATTAGATTTGATACAGTAAGCCCTATTAGCCTTATAGGCTTAGATACTATGAACTTTTCTAACAGTATATACTTTCCAATTTCAAAAATTTTATCTTTATTATCTATAGGTATGTTTAAAGTAATGCTTCTAGTCTCCACAGTAAAATCATTATATTTTAATTTTACAGTAATAGTTTTGGCTAAATAACCTTTAGCTATCAATTTACTAGATAAATTTAAAGAATAGCTTTTTAAATATTCTATTAAATATTTTATATCTTCTACATCTTTTGAAAAGGTTTCTTCCTCCCCGATAGATTGATTTAAAACACTGTATTCTACTGGTCTATTATCTATACCATGGGAAAAGTCATAAATTTCCTTTCCTCTTTTCCCAAATAATTTTACTAATACTTCTAAATCATAATTTTGAATATCCTCTATATAATAGAGCCCTAGTCTATTTAATTCATTTTCCATCATAGGACCTACACCCCAGAGTTTTCTAACAGATAGTGGCCTTAACATTTCTATTGCTTCAGCTTTTTTTATTATGGTAAATCCATTAGGCTTTTCCATATCCGATGCAAGTTTAGCCAAAAATTTATTATAAGATATGCCAATGGAAGCCGTTAAGTTTTGTTCTCTTTTTATATCCTTTTTTATGGACTTTGCAATTTCAATGGGGTTTTCTTCACTTATATCTAAAAATGCCTCATCTATGGAAATTGATTCTATTGCACTAGAATATCTCCCAAATATTTTATGTATTTCTCTAGATGTATCTTTATATTTTTCCATATTTACTGGCAAAAATATCCCATTTGGGCATAGTTTCTTAGCAGTCTTTCCAGGCATAGCAGAATGTACTCCATATTTTCTTGCCTCATAAGAGGCAGTACAAACTACACCCCTATCACTTGCCCCCCCAATAATTATAGGTTTCCCCTTTAGACTAAGATTGTCTCTTTGTTCTACAGATGCGTAAAAGGCATCCATATCTATGTGAATAATGGATCTATTCATGGCTTATCACCCCAAAATATTTGTACCTGGTACTGACTTACTGACTTATTGGATACAAAAAAGATGTGCAACAATACACATCCCTTCTTTATAATGGTGCAGAAGAAGGGATTTGAACCCTCATAAGCTACGCTTACTACCCCCTCAAGATAGCGTGTCTGCCGTTCCACCACTCCTGCCAGTATAGATTGTCTTTATACCATTATAATATATTTTAAAAATTATTCAACACCATCATGCTGAAATTCTTTAGGGATATACCATTTTTCAATATTTCTATAATAGTTGAAAAAGCTTGGATCTATATCTCCCATCACCATTTTATCTACTAATAATGCATTGTTTTTAAAGAATAAACTTATATAGGGTAATTCGCCCACTATATGGGATTGTAACTTTTTATAAGATTTTAATTTAGCATCTCTATTTTCCGCACTAAAGGCTTCAAATAAGATTTCATCCATATTTTCATTATTATAACTAATAAAATTAGTACCTGTTTTAATTTGACTAGAATGAAAAGCAAAGGATAAATCTGGTATAGTAGGCAAATGCCATCCTAATAATACCATATCAAAATCTTTTTTTGATAATTTCCCATTTACTTCTTCCCATTGTGCCTCTATTATTTCCTCATTTAAATTTTCTGCTAAAATCTCTGGATAGTCTTTTTCTACCTTAATACCAATTTTATTTAAATCCCCTATAATCATATCAGCCGTCTTTGTCCTCAATAAATTATCAGGATTTGTCAATAGTCTTATTATAACTTTTCCTCCATTTTCATCTTCGTAAAGCCCATCCCCATCTACATCTTTCCAGCCTAATTTTTCTAATTCTTCCCTTGCCTTTTTAGGATTATATCCATATATATTGGAATCTTCCCAAGTCAACCAAGAATTTGGATAAATAGGGGTTTCTACTTGGGTTCCATGACCTAAATATATATTTTGAATTATTTTTTGCCTATCTATACCATAGGCAAAGGCTCTTCGTATATTTCTGCTATTTTCACCAGCAAAAATCCCCTTTGCAAAATTAAATCCTAAAAACTCATAATCTTGGGATATAAATTCATATATCTTAATTCTATTATTTTGATCATATTTTTCCCAATCTACATCCAGTGGAATTGCTAAATGTAGCTGGCCAGTTTCAAAGGCAGTTAAAATTAATTCTTCATTTTCTAAAACTTTGCCTATTATAGTATCTATATAGGGCTTTCCATTTCTATATTCAGGGAAAGAGTTTAATTCAATAGTTTTAAATTTTTCATAGCTAATATATTTATAAGGCCCTGTCCCTATAGGAGTATAATCATCTTTAGATAAAGCCCCCACATAGGATTTTTTGTTTTCCCTATCTGATACAAATTCATGTTTTGGTATAATGGGAAAAGTTAAAGTTTCCAATCCATGACTAAAACTTCTATCAAAAGCAATATTCAGTTCGTAGGGGCCTAGTATTTCTACATTTATAATCCTATTAATATTTTTAGGATTATAAATTCCAATTGAATTATTTAACATCCTTTTATAGGCAGTATCTTCATTAGCATACTTAATGGTGTTTATTGTAAAAGCCACATCCTCTGCTGTAAACTTTTCCCCATCATGCCATATTACATTTTCCTTTAATTTAATATGGATAGTTTTACCACTATCTTCTATGGTATAGCTATTAGCTAATACTGGAATTACATCTAAATTATCATCAAAATCAAACAAACCTTCAAATATAAGTTTACTAAAATGATAATAAAATAGATTTTCACTTAATAAAGGGTTTAAGGTGTTTAAAGTAGTAAGAGGTAATATTAATTTACCTCCATATTCAGGTTCATGCACCTTTTCTTTTCCTTTTTCATTTTCTACCTTAAATATATTCTCTTTATTATTGGTTTCCATTTTATTATTACATCCAGTTGAACTGAATAGTAAAATTAATGCCAATAACAAAACTAATAAGTTTTTTCTTTTCAATTAATTCATCCCCTTATTTAATCATTATCATAAGGTTTTTAATGGTTTTTCTAAGATTATGGAAAAATTGTAGAAAATAAGGTTCATTTTCTTTCATTTCTCCATTAAATTCATCTTTATATAGCCTTTTGTATATATCATAATTTTTTAGTACCTTTTCTACATACTGTTCTGTTTCTTTAAAGGGGATTTTCTTTAAGCTTTCCCCATCCTCACAATAATTTTCATCTTGTAACCACTTATTTACATTACCACTGCCTCCATTGTAAGCTGCAAGTATTAATTGAATATTGTCCCCAAATTCTTTATTCAATTGATTTAAGTACCAACTTCCTATTTTAATATTGGTTTCTGATTCATATAGTAAGCTTAAATCAAAATTTTCAATATTTAAATCCCTTGCTGCCCATTCTCCAGTAGTAGCTGATATTTGCATAAGCCCCCTTGCCTCCTTAGGAGATATGGCATTTTTATTAAAATTGCTTTCCACATTAATTATTGCTGCAATTAAATAAGGATCTATATTATATTCCTTGGCATATTTATTTATAAACCCCTTATAAGACAAAGGATAAGTAAATCTATAATAAATATTACTAATAATTATCACAATAATAAATAAAAGTAATAAAAATGTAAGCCCCTTAAATAATCTATTTTTTTTAAACATTAAAATTAAGCCTCCATAGATTATATTATTTCTTTTAATATTTTGTCTAATTGTATTTCTAAACTATTTATATCTCCTCGATTGTCGAATATTTGGTTGGCATATTCCTTTTTTAATTCTATGGACATTTGAGAATTTATTCTATACAATGCCTCTCTTTCATTAATGGAATCCCTTTTCATTAATCTATCTAATTGAGTTTTTTCGTCTATATAAACTAACCATATTTCATCAAAGTAAATTTTATGTTTATTAAAACTATCTGACTCTTCAATTAATAAAGGAATATCTAAAAAAATCAATTTTTCTACTTTTCCATATCTTAGAATTTCATCTTTTAATATCTTAAAAATATATGGATGCACTATTTCATTTAATTTTTTCCGAAGACTTTCGTCTTTAAATATTATATTACCTATTTTTTTTCTGTCAATATCCCTATTTTCATCTAAAATATCCTCACCAAAAAACTCTATGATTTCCTTATAGGCCCCTTGACCTTTTTTTACCACATCTCTTGCAATTTTATCTGCATCTATTACTATATATCCCCTTTTTTTAATTATATTTGTTAGAGTAGATTTCCCAGTGGCAATTCCTCCAGTAATGCCTATAATTTTATAATTATTTGGTTTCATACCAATTGTCTCCTGTGCTTATTTCTACCTTTAATGGAATATCTAATTTTATAGAACCCTCCATTATGTCTTTCATCAATTTTATGACTTCTTCTTCCTCGTCTTTGAAGGTTTCAATAATTAGTTCGTCATGAACTTGAAGTATTAATCTAGATTTTAAATTCTTGTTTTTAATTTCCTTATGCACTTCTACCATGGCAATTTTAATAATATCTGCAGCTGTTCCCTGTATAGGAGTATTCATTGCAATTCTTTCTCCAAAGGAACGAATATTAAAATTTCTAGATTTTAGTTCAGGTATATATCTTCTTCTATTTAATAGAGTCTCTACATAGCCGTCTTTTTTGCCTTTTTCTACAATGTCTTTCATATATTTATCTACCATATTATAATTTTTTAAATAATTATCTATATACTCCTTAGCTTCTTTTCTACTTATATCTAAATCACGAGACAATCCATAGTCTGAAATTCCATAAACTATGCCAAAATTAACCGCCTTAGCCCTATTTCTCATTAGAGAAGTAACTTCCTCTTTTGGTATATTAAATACCTCAGAGGCTGTTTGAGTATGAATATCAGCATTGTGAAAGAAAGCATCCATCATCTTTGGATCCTGTGAAATATGAGCTAATACTCTAAGCTCAATTTGGGAATAATCTCCATCTACAAGGGTGTATTCCCTACTCTCTGGTACAAAGGCCTTTCGGATTTTCCTTCCCTCTTCTGTTCTTATGGGGATATTTTGTAGATTTGGTTCTGTACTGGAAATCCTTCCCGTATTTGTTATAGTCTGATTAAATGTAGAGTGGATTTTCCCTGTTTCAGGATTTATTTCATTTATTAAACCATCTATATAAGTAGATTTTAATTTAACCATTTGTCTATATTTTAATATTTTATCTATTATATCATGTTGGCCTTTTAATTTATCTAATACTTCTGCATCTGTAGAATAACCTGTTTTAGTCTTCTTAATTACAGGTAAATTTAATTTATCAAATAATATTTCTCCCATTTGTTTAGGAGAATTTATATTAAACTCTTCTCCAGCTAAAGTATAAATATCTTTCGTTAAACTATCTATTTCCATTTGAAATTCATTCCCTAGTTCTTCTAAAACCTCTAAATCTACTTTAAAACCATTAAACTCCATATGGGCTAATACTTCAATTAAAGGCAATTCTATTTCATAATATAATTTTTTCATGCCTTGTTCTTCTATTTTTTTATCAATAGATTTTTTAACTTTATCAACTATATCTAAATTTGTGGAGATATATTCTGCCTGAGTTTCTAAATTTAAATCCTTAAAAGATTTTTTGCTTTTTCCTTTGCCCAACAGTTCTTCTTCATTTGCTATATAAATATTTAAATATTCCTTTGCCAATTCATCTATATCGTAATTAGATTGAGCTGGATTTAATAAATAACTACCTATCATAGTGTCAAAAACAATATTTTTTATATCTGTATTCAATTTTAGTAATGCAAAAATATCCATTTTAAGCATATGGCCATATTTTTCTATTTTATCTGATTCAAAATAAGTTTTAAAGGATTTTTCAAAGATATTTATATCATTTTCTAAAAAGCTAATATAATAGGGAATATTGTCCTTAGTCTTAATTCCAACACCTAGTATTTCAGATTTAATATAATTTTTGTTTTCAAACAAAAATTTAAAACCAAAAGATTTTTCATCTTCTATTTCTTCTATAATAGAATTATAGTTATTATTTTTAATAATTTTGTATTTAATTTGATAATTAGTGCTTCCTTTATTAGATAATTTATCTTCTGGTATTTTAGATAATAGGCTATTAAATTCTAATTTAGTATATATTTCTTCTAATCTTTCCCAATCTGGCTCCTCTACTTTTAAATCATCTAGGGAACAATCTAATGGCACATTTACAATTATTTCCCCTAGCTTTTTACTTAAAAAAGCAGTACTTTTATGTTCGATTAAAGATTCCTTAGTCTTTTTCCCACTTACATTATCTATATTTTCATATAGATTTTCTATGGTACCAAATTCTTTTAAAAGTTTAATGCCAGTTTTTTCACCAATTCCTGGTACACCTGGGATATTATCTGATTGGTCTCCCATTAATCCTTTTAAGTCTATAAATTGTTCTGGAGTAATTCCATATTCTTCTATTATCCTATTTTTATCATATTTTTCTAATTGAGTAATTCCCTTTCTAGTTATTAATACCGTGGTTTTATCAGAGGCTAATTGCAAATAATCCCTATCCCCTGTAACCAAAGTTACTTCCATACCCTCTTCTTCTCCAATTTTAGCTAAAGTCCCTGCAATATCATCTGCCTCATATCTATCCATTTCTATTTGATTTATATTCAAGACATATAGAATTTCTTTTAATATGGGAAATTGTAGTGAGAGTTCATTTGGAGTAGGAGACCTATGAGCTTTGTATAAATCAAAAGCTTCATGACGGAATGTAGGCCCTTTTTTATCAAAAGCTACAGAAATATAATCGTATTCATATTCTTCTTCTATTCTATATAACATAGTTAAAAATCCATATACTCCATTGATATATATGCCATCCTTAGTAGATAATAAGGGCAATGCATAAAAGGCTCTATGTATTAAACTATTCCCATCAATAACTAATAATCTTTTCCCTTCTCTATTCACTATACCACTCCTTAATTTATTATTACTAAAAATTATAATCTTGTATTATAATAAGTATACAATAAATGCAATTATAGGTAAACAAATTTAAATTTTTTATTGATTGTTTTAGAATTTTGTGTTATGATATTCTTTGTAAATAAATATTGCCGGTGTGTTGGAACTGGCAGACGAGACGGACTCAAAATCCGTTGCCAGCAATGGCGTGTGGGTTCGAGTCCCACCACCGGCACCATTACTATTCGCATAAAAAAACTTTTAGAACACATTTATTCTAAAAGTTTTTTTGATTATTATAAACCATATATTTTATATTATTATTGTACTTTCTTATATTGAGCCTTATCTGTTAAATATTCATTTATATCCATTCCATTTTCTACTGCTGCTTTTACTTTCCCCATATCCTTCGTATCTCCAAATAATATGGCAGCTATTAATTTATTCTCTTTAACAAACAATTTATGATGAATGTCTCCATCAATATATTCATATATTTCATCATATTCATTTATATTTCCTATTGAAAATAATTTGATTTCCCCCAATTGTAAACTAGTATAAAGATTTGGCTTACTATATTCTAAAGAGTCTCCCACCATATTTTTCCCTGCAATTTTACCTTGTTCATTGCTAGCCGTCCAAAGACCTATTGTTTTACCATTTACCTCTATTACATCTCCTGCTGCAAATACATTATCTATATTAGTTCTAAGATTATTGTCTACAATTATCCCTCTATTAAATTCTATTTTAGTATCCCTGATTAAATCTAAATTGGATCTTACTCCTACTGAAAATAGTACTGCATCAGTTTTAATTTCTTCTCCATTATTTAATCTGATTCCATTAGCTACACTTTCTCCAAGTATTTCTTCGGTAGCTGCATTAAAATATATATTAATGCCTTCTTCTAACAATTTTTCCTCTAGTTTACGAGATAATTCTTCATCTAATTGTTTATGAAGTAAGTAAGGGTAAAATTCTATTATATTTACTTCTTTCCCCAATTGTTTAAAAGCCCAAGCTGCTTCTAGCCCCAATAGCCCACCACCAATTATAGTAATATTCTTTTTTGTGTTTAAATAATTATTAATATATTCTAAATCTCTAAGGGTTCTTAATGCCAATACACCCTGTTTAAACTTTCCAGTAACAGGTGGTATAAAAGGTCTACTGCCTGTGGCTATTAGAAGCTTTTCATATTTAATTTCCATACCATCATCTAATTTTATTTCATTATTATCGGTATCTAATTTTTCTACAATTTTATTTAATAATACTTCTATATTATTTTCCTTATACCAGTTTTCTTTATTTACTAGTATCTCCTCTTCTTTAAACCCCTTATATAGACATTCTGTGAGCCTCATTCTATAATAGGTTAAATATGGTTCACTAGACACCATTGTTATGCTGCCATTTGTATCATTTTTTCTTATCTCCTTGACTGCAGAAAGACCTGCAATACCGTTTCCAATAATTAAATATTTTGTATTTTCCACAATTTCACTTCCTTTCCTATAATACTTTATTATTACCCAAATTATACTATGATTAAGCTTTTATAATATATCTTAATTTTAATCTCCAATTATCATGTTCAAATTCATTAGATTGTGCTGCAATTCGATTAAAATATTTTTTAAAGTATCATAGTCTTTTTCTAATAATCTTGAATCAATTAACTTTTCCTTTCTAATACTCAAAGCTTCTAATTGATTATATATGTTTTCTAATTCCATATTTATATCTTCTATAATATTTGTAGATTCCAATTCAATAACTTTAGTCAATTCAATGTCTTCTTTTTCTATTGTAAAAATTTCACCTATATTTGGAATTATAGTCTCTATATGAAATTCATCCTTTATTAATTTAGACAAAGCCCTAGAAGATTCCTCTTCACCATGAACTACAAATATCTTTTTGGGTTTGGTTTTAAATTTTCTTATCCAATCCATAAGCATAATTTGATCTGCATGGCCTGAAAGACCTTCCAAATTATATACTTCTGAATTTACAGCTACCTCTTCTCCCAGTATTTTTACATTTTTTGCTCCATTTAGTATAATTCTACCTAGGGTTCCCTCTGCTTGGTAACCAACAAAAACCAAACTATTTTTCTCATCCCAAAGATTATGTTTAAGATGATGTCTTATTCTACCAGCTGTAGCCATGCCACTAGATGAAATTATGACTTTTGGAAACTCATATTTATTTAAAGCCATGGATTCTTCTTGACTTTTTATATAGCGTAAATTAGTAAATAAAAATGGGTTGTCTCCTTTTAGAATTAGATTTTTAGCTTCTTCATTAAAACTACTAGAATTAGCCTGAAAGGCTTCTGTAGCTTGTACTGCCATAGGACTGTCTACATATATTGGAATTTTCATATATTCTTCAATATCCTCATTATATTCATAATACATATTTAATTCATAAACTAATTCTTGAGTTCTTCCTACTGCAAAAGAAGGTATCATTACGGTACCACCTCTTAATGCAGTTTTATTTATTATTTCTACTAATTTTTGAGTACTTTTACCTGAGCCTTCATGTATACTATCACCATAAGTAGATTCAATTATAAGATAATCTGCATCATCAATAAATTCAGGATCATTGATAATTGGCCTATTAGGCATTCCTAAATCTCCAGAAAATACTACTTTTAAAAATTTCCCCTTATCCCTAATCCATAATTCTACAATTGCCGAGCCTAATATATGTCCAGCATCTCTAAATCTCAGTTTAATATCGTCATTGAGAATTATAGTTTGATCATACAAATAACCTTCAAAGAATTTCAAACTAACTTCAGCTTCATCCATTGTATATAATGGTTCTATAGGTTTCTTTCCAGCTCTTTGCCTTTTCCTATTTTCCCATTCTGTATCTGCTTCTTGAATCTTGGCACTATCTAATAACATTATCTTACATAAATCATAGGTAGGTTTTGTACTTATTATTTTGCCCCTAAATCCTTCTTTTACAAGTTTAGGTATTCGGCCACTGTGATCTATGTGAGCATGAGTTAGTATTAAATAGTCTATATCTCCCGGATTATATGGAAATTCTTCAAAATTTCTTCTTTCTAATTCTTTATTCCCCTGAAACATTCCACAATCTACTAAAATTTTGTAATCTTCAGTTTCAATTAAATAATTGGAACCAGTTACTACCTTTGCTGCTCCACAAAATTGAATATCCACAAAAGCACCCCCAAAATATTATATATATAATATATATCCATTTATATAGCTATAATAACACAAAAGTTGACAAAATGGCTGTGGCCTTTGTCAACTTTTAGAAACTATTCTTTATTATTAAAAACCTATATCCTCAATTTTCCATCCACTTTTTTCTGATTCTTTTTTCATAAATACTGTATATGGCAAAATTCCGTCTTCATGGGTTATAGCTTTTTTGAATTTATAATCTGCACTAGCCCTGTATCTTAAAATTTCAGGATTTGGATTTTTCTCATCTAGTTTTTCTATTTTTAATAATTTTACACTTTTAATATTGTCGAAATAATCGTCAGCTTTTTTATTATAAAGTTCCCTATTGCTCATATTAGCAGATAAATCCAAACCTATATTTGACTTTGTTCTGGCAAGACATGCCTTTGCTCTTTTCACATCATGGGAATCTAAAGCTTCAAAATATATCTTTATTATTTCCTCAGGGCTTAATTTTGCCAATTCTTTTTCCAGCTTATTATCATAATCAATATAATCTTGAACCCATTCATCCCAATCTTTATTTACTATATCTTCTAAGTCTTTTCTGTCAAGAGAACAAGTAAAAGACTCATGTCTTCCAGCATCTATATATGCTCCTATAATCTTTCCATCCTTTTTTAATATAATACCCCTTGCATTAAGTCTAGGTTCCATATATTCAGGAAGTGGTTCTCTTAATCTATATATTTCTGCTACTATATTATTACCTAAATATTTGCTAAAATCTAATCCTACACTTTTAGACAATTCGTTATTATATGCCCAATATAATTTTGTAGGATGTTCTCCTACTTCGTGTTTTAAATCAGAAGGCAATTTTTCATTTATGGTGTTTATTCTATAATCAACAGTCCAATTATATTTTTCAAATAGTTTAACCACCTCCGTATCAATATCAGTTTCATATTTTCCATATTCAATTAAATCTAGAATATATCTAAAAAAATCGTATTTTGGTTCTAGTTTTCCACCATTTATTTCTATAAAGCCTATATTATATAAGGTATCAAAAGTAAATTTAATTTCTTTTTTTTCGTTGTCAATATCTGTAAGGATTAGCTTATTATCTTTATAGGCCATATCTCTTATTTTGCTCATTTTTTCTTTATCTTGAATTGGCTGACTTTCCTCCAACATATCTACAATAGCGTTTATCATTTTTTTATCTTTAATAGATATAGGGTTTTCATTGTTCAAATAATGATTATTATCATTAAAAATTACTTCTATGCTTTTTATATTGCTTGTATATTTATTGCTTATATCTTTATTACTTGTATATTTATTATTTTCATTGCTTTTAAAATGCCCTTCTCCTTTACCTAAAAATATATCCATAGTTTCCTCTACTTTTATATGTCCATAAAACCCAGAGGCTCTACCTTCATTGTAATAATCCAAAATAATATTATCTGCTAATATTTCCTCTTTGCCATTGTCTAATATTATTAAATTATAGTACCCATCACCTCTATATCTAATAAATAATATACTATCTTCAGATATGCTTATAGGCATAAAATCGAAATGCTCTCCATCTGTTATCTTTTTTACTTTGGAAGTCTTTAAATCGTATTCATAAATATTGTGGGGTTTGTTTTCCCATTTTATAAATTCTTCATTGTAATCAAAGTCTTTAGAAGTATCTACGGCTTGTGTTGCTGAATACAATAGTTTCTCCCCATCTAATGTAAAATTTGGAGTCATAGCAACTAAATCTTTATCCATAAAATCAATTTTATTATAGACATTATTTTTATCTATATCTAGCAAAACTACTTCTTTATTTAAAATCATTTCCCTAGCACTGCCTTCAATCAGACCAATTAGTTTGTTGCTTTTTGGATTTATAGTTAAATGATCTTTATAAGGTAGTACTGTTATATCCTTGAAATCCTTGTAAATTTTATTCTTCACATCATATATCCCAAGACCTATTCCATCAGTACTTAGGGAACCTGATGCAGATTTCTCCATAATATAAATATATTTTCCATCATCAGTTATATCCCATATTCTTGGGTCATAGCCAAGCATTTGATCTGTGGATTTTCTACCTTCTATTATGGTATCTATGGTGAATTCTCCATCTTTTCTTGGCCTTATTTCTACTATACCAGCATTATAGCTAAATTCATCATTGCCAATAGTCCATTTGGATATTCTGTTTACATAAATAGTTCCAGTTTTAGAAACCTTGAAATTTTTATAATAATAATCATCTATAAATTCTTGCGTACTTTGAACTTTTCCCTTGGGTTTCATATCATAAATAGCAAAACCTGCTTCATCTGTGGAATAGATTATAGTGTCTTTATCTACCCAATCATAGGATACTATTTTTTCGGCTAATTTATCTGAATTGCCATTTTCAAAATCAAATACATATAGATCTTTATCATAAGTATATGCTACATAATCTCCAGTTGTTGAAATAATAGGATAACCGAATTCTTTTTCTTTGTATCTTTCATAGATTTTTATTTCTTCTCCACCATTTAAATAGGAATAATATAATCCATCATCCTTGATATATACTACAAAAAAAGCATTCCCCCTTGCAGATGTTGACATTACAGTACAGGCTATGGTAAATCCAGATGATATTATTACAACTATTGCAAATAGGGAAATAATAAGTCTTTTCTTAGAATTCTTTTTAAAAAACAGCATATTCTCAAGTCTAGATTTCAATTCCATTCCATTGGAACTCATCGCTGTTGTTAAAGCATATCTTCTATCATTGGAATTATCTATTAATTTTAAAATAGTTTCCCCATAATATTTTCTATCTTCTATTTCCATTTCATTTACTACTTTTTCATCAATGGAGCATTCACAATATATATCCATATTCTTTAATAATATATAAACTATTGGATTAAACCAATGAATTACATTTACAATAAAACTAAAGGCCTTTACTAGAATATCTTTTCTTTTATAATGATTTAGTTCATGTAAAAATATCATTTTAAAAGTTTTTTCATCTTCATTTGTATTTGGAATTAACACTGTTGGATTAAATATGCCTATTAACATTGGGGAGCCAATACATTGGCAGTTTCTCAAATTTATATTTTTGCCTATATTTAATTCATCTTTACATCTATTAAATATTTCTAGAATTTCTATATCTTGAACTTCTAAGCTACTCTTTAAAATAGCAGATTTAAATTTTATATATGGAATAATTTTTAGTAAAAATAAAATAATCATTCCAATTAGCCAAGTGTATAATAGTATATCTTTATAGGAATTAATATTAAAATCTTTTCTAGTATATTTATCAGTTTTAGTTTCTGTTACGGTAGAGTTTTTATATTGTGCTTCATCCCTATGCCTATCTTCACCATATATCTCTCCCGTATCTTGAACTTCTGGTATATCACCCACATTTTCCCTTTTAGTCATTATATCCAAATCATTAGGCTCTTGAATTTCTACTTTAGACATATTGGGTATGATACCATTAGAAATCATAGGAAAATTTATAATATTTCCTATGGGCAAGACAAAGAAGATTAAAATAATAATAAAGACTTTATAATGCCAAGAGGCACTAAAATTCTTTTTAGTTAAGGGTTTTATTATTTGAAATATGAAAAACAAAATACTACCTATAATAGACATGCTAAATACAGTTTTTAAAACTTCCATATCACACCCTCCTAATCCAGTCCTTTAATTCTTCTATATCTTCTTCATCTATCTTTTCATTATTGTATAGGGATGCTACTAAAGACTTTACGCTACCACCATACATTTCATCTAGAAAATCATCAGCTTGATAGGATTTATATTCATCCTTACTTATAGTAGGAGAATAATAATTAATTCTACCTTCTTTTCTTACTTTCAGTACATTTTTATCTACTAGCCGACTGGCTAATGTCAGTATAGTAGTATGTTTCCATTTATCCTTTTCTAATTTTTCAATTATATCTGCTGTAGTAACTTCATCTTCCGCAGCCCAGATGATTTCCATTATTTCGTATTCTGCATCTGAAATTTTAATTATATTCATAAAACCCACTCCTCTTATTCTACATTATGTAGTGATGATTTAATTTTACACTATGTAGAAGGTGAAGTCAAGGGCTTTTTGAATAAAAGCAAAGCTATTCTAAAATAAAATTTTAGAATAGCTTTATATAATATCATAAACCTCTACTCAAATATATCATCCAAATCAATCTCTAAATCCTCGAATATACTAGACCTTACTATGTCTCCTTTAGAGTATATATTTGGTTCAGAATAGTGCCCATCTTCTTTTAGTATAAATACTTGAATTGTACTATTTTTAGGAGATACTATCCAATATTCTTTTACTCCGAATTTCATATATAATCCCATTTTTTTAATAAAATCATTAGATGCTGTAGATGGAGATAGTACCTCTACAACGAGAGTAGGTACTCCATTGTAATTTTGTTCTCCTAATCCCTTTTTATCACATATTACAGTTAAATCTGGCTGCACCTTATGGGTTTTTCCTTCATCTTCTAGAACTACATCAAAGAGAGCCACAAAATGCATACACTCTTTACCCTTAAAATAGATACCAAATTCAGTAGATAAATTAGTTACAGCCAATTGATGTACAACTGAAGGGGCTGCTAATAAATATATTTCCCCATCAATAAATTCTAGATTATCATTGGAATTCATGTCTATTTTTAAAAATTCCTCATAGCTAATGTTTTTTCCCTTAGGAAGCATGTTTTTACCTCCAATCTCTTTTAGTTAAATTATATCATATAATACTTTGCTATAGGGAAGGTTTTAGTCTACCACTGAAACACAAAAAGGTTAAACCCTTCATTAATCTTGTGCCCTCTCCAAACCACTAACAAACCTATTTGCCGCAGGAGATAATGATACAGTCTTTAAAAAGCAGACTCCTATAGCCCTTTTCGGTATCTCTTCTGCCAATTTAATCTCATATAAACTTCCATCATCTAAATATTCCTTAGAAAATTCCTTTACCACACAGGATATGCCCAAGTTAATCTTTGCAAACTCTAACAATAAATCATGGGAACCTAATTCAATTTCTGGTTCAATTTTAACCCCTTTTGACAATATATATTTTTCTACATATTGTCTAGAATTAGATTTAGGTTCAAGTAATATTAGGGGCAATTCTGCTAATTCATTAAAATTCAAAGGTATAGAACTTTTATCTTTATATTCCTCTCCACAAACAAATATATCGTGGATATCCATCAATTCTTTTATCTTGAGTTGAGAACTGTCAATTGGAAGATTACAAATTGCAATATCAATCTCTCCAGATTTTAATAATTTACCAAGTTCTAAACTTGTACGGTTTATAATTTTTAGTTTAATATTTGGATACTTGCTATGAAATTCTTCCAAAAAAGGTAATAGAAAAAAACGAGAAATAGTATCCCCAACTCCTATTCTTAACTCTCCTGCCATAAGATTTTTGACTTCCATAATCTTCTTTTCCCCTACATCAATTAAATTAATACCTGAACTTGCGTATTCAAATAAAACTTCCCCTTCATTTGTAAGAACCACTCCCCTAGGTACTCGTGTAAACAAACGTATTTCTAATTCATTTTCTAACTGCATAATTGCTTGACTAACAGCTGGCTGTGTCATGTATAGAAATTCTGCAGCCTTAGAAAAACTTCCACGTCTCGCCACTTCACAAAAAATTTTATATAAATCTAGTTTGATAGACATATAAGCACCTCTTATATCTAATATCATATATATTTATTTTACTTATATCATAAAGTAGCATATATTACAAGTGAGAGATTCTTTATTCTTCTCAAAATAAATTTAAGGAGAGATTAGAATGGAAAGAATAGTTGGAACTGTTTCTAGGGGTGTTCGTGCTCCAATTATGAAAGAGGGAGATGATATTGTAAAAATAGTAGTAAATACTATACTAAAAGCTTCAGAGATAGAAGGTTTTACTATTAATGATAAAGACATCATCTCTATAACTGAATCCGTAGTTGCTAGAACTCAAGGAAACTATGCAAGTATCAGTGATATTTCAAAAGACATTGTTTCAAAATTTGGAGAAGATACTATTGGAGTAATATTTCCTATTCTAAGTCGCAATCGTTTTGGGACCTGTCTTCATGGCATTGCAAAGGGAAGTAAAAAAATTATATTAATGCTTCAATATCCTTCAGACGAGGTAGGTAATCCACTAGTAAGTTTAGATGAACTAGATGAAAAAGGTATTAATCCTTGGACAGATACTTTAACAGAAAAAGAGTTTAGAAAATTATTTGGATATAAAAAACATCCTTTTACTAATATTGATTATATTTATTATTACAAAAAAATAGTGGAAAGTCATGGAACTGAATGCCAAATAATATTTTCAAATAATCCTAAAACTATATTAGATTATACAAAAAGTGTGCTAGTATGCGATATTCACTCTAGGTTTAGAACGAAGAAAATATTAAAAGAAAATGGTGGAGAAAAAATTTATGGTCTTGACGATATATTGACTACATCTATTAATGGCAGTGGCTACAATGATGCTTATGGTCTTTTAGGTTCTAATATGGCCACAGAAGAAAAAGTAAAACTTTTCCCGCGGGATTGTCAATCTATTGTAGATGAAATCCAATCTAGATTTGAAGAAAAAACAGGAAAAACTGTTGAAGTAATGATATATGGAGATGGGGCTTTTAAAGATCCTATAGGAAAGATTTGGGAACTAGCTGACCCTATAGTGTCTCCAGCTTATACTAAAGGGCTTGAAGGTACCCCTAATGAAATTAAATTAAAATATCTTGCTGATAATAATTTTGCTGATTTAAAGGGAGAAGAGCTTGAAAAAGCTATCTTTGAATACATTGACAATAAAGAATCCACATTCATAGATAATACAGAAGCATTAGGTACTACCCCTAGAAAACTTACTGATCTGATAGGCTCACTTTCTGATTTAACTTCTGGAAGCGGGGATAAGGGTACACCTATTGTGTATATACAAGGTTATTTTGATAATTATATAAGACAAGTTTATTAAGGGGACACACCTCTTTCCTAAGGTCAGACGGTCTATCTTTCTGAGGAATGTCCCCATCGTATGCCCTATAGTCATTTTATTAAATCAATCAATAAGGTTTTCATCTTTCATTCTTCCTAATGAATCATTAATTGATTTCTCAAGTTCTTCTTGAATTGAATAATACACTGCTATTTGCATTAATGCAACCATCGCTTGTTTAATTTCATTTGATAAAGCTTCTTTGCTTGGTTCACCATATTTTAGCCTTTTTATACCCGTATCTTCGAAATGATTAACCTCACTTGCTACCTCGCCACATTCCTCGATTTTTTCATATATTGTAGATAATAAAGGAAGTTCATTAACACTAGCAGCCTGTGCTATTATTTTTTGGAATAGGTATAACTGTTGTTTCTCTAATCCCATAATTATCACCCTATTTATATATTATATATAATATCATATAATCCCTAAAAGAAAGTATACTTTTCCCTAGAAAATCTTAAAACTTATAATATAATTTTAATCTATTTAATTTTCTAAAAAACCTGCTATAATAGTTCTATGTTACTGATTAATTAGGAGTGAATAATAAATGAAAGTAATGATTGTAGGCGCAGGAAAACTAGGTTACAAACTAGCAGAACTAATGGATAATGA